>NZ_JACJFK010000140.1:0-230 GCF_014164535.1 Pseudoalteromonas sp. SG41-2
ACAGAGCTATTGAATACAGGGCAATCTAGTTTTCCTAAAGCGTATTTACTCACGGGCTATGTTAATAGAGGCGAGCCAATCAGCAAGCTCACCCCGCTGTTTAACCGTGTGGTGGTGGCTGATAGTAATGAAGCGATACCAATACTATTAAGCAGTGATGAAGGCGCGGTGCTTGAGGCTGTTGATGACAAGCAGTTAACAACACGGACACCGTTTCATGCCCAAAAAAC
>NZ_JACJFK010000141.1:0-229 GCF_014164535.1 Pseudoalteromonas sp. SG41-2
CGTGTGGTGGTGGCTGATAGTAATGAAGCGATACCAATACTATTAAGCAGTGATGAAGGCGCGGTGCTTGAGGCTGTTGATGACAAGCAGTTAACAACACGGACACCGTTTCATGCCCAAAAAACTACCCCGTTCATGCTTCGCATTGCTGCCTCTACGACCAATTTACACCGTACAATCAAGGACTATTGATGTCATTAATTTCAGTAAAAAAATCACCAATAACGCC
>NZ_JACJFK010000142.1:0-227 GCF_014164535.1 Pseudoalteromonas sp. SG41-2
TATTTGCTGTACTTCATTATGTATTGTTTTTACAACTCAACTTATTAAAACTTGGCTTTTTTATAATTTACCCTTTATAAATGAATGATGGCTTGGCTAATGACTTGGCCAATGCGGTGGCTATACTTGCGCTCATCGCCCCAAGAAAAGAACCCTGGCTTTTCACCTGCTTTGTAATATTCGATTGGTAAGCCATAAATACTATTAAACCCTTGAATTGTTGGTTG
>NZ_JACJFK010000143.1:0-224 GCF_014164535.1 Pseudoalteromonas sp. SG41-2
GTCACGGTAATCGGCTGTTCGCTTGTATCAGCAGCAGTTTGATAATGGGCTTTGCATTCAAGTACGTTTTCATCTTCGCAATTTAAAATGAGTTGTGCTTCAAGCCACGGCTCATTTATTTGCTGGTACAAGTATTGCCCAAGTTGTTGGGGGATGTGTTTAATGTCTGGTTGCATGTGCTGTCCTTAGCGCTTTCTATATAGTTAATTATTGCTCAATGAGTA
>NZ_JACJFK010000014.1:0-146915 GCF_014164535.1 Pseudoalteromonas sp. SG41-2
CTGCTGGCGAGGGTCGTCAATTGATTCGAAATATTTAAATAGTTGAATATCAGGCATGGGGGCTCCTTAAAAAGGAGTATAAGATCATACTTTTAAGTCAAGGTAAAGTTCGTGATCTTGCCCTGAGATAAACCCCAGCGGCTTTATTTATACGTATAAAAACCGGCTAATTTAGCTGATTAAGAAAGAGTATAAGAAGCAAGTTTTGCATCACTTGCAATTACAGTGTTTAGGTTTTCTAAAACTGTTTGTGAAGTCACATTTTCAGAAGTGAATACTGAAGAATACTGTGCTTGAGCTAGCGCATTAAACGCTGCTTTATCTTGATCTGCAACGCCCCAAGCTTCAGCTAGAGTAGCTAAAGTTTCGCCTTCACCTTTTGACATATCACGAGCAAGTTGCTCCATGTTACCGTCGATGAATAAAGCAATTTTTTCTGAAGAGGTTACTGTACCAGTACCATCACAACCTAGAGTACCAAAAGTGATACCAAAAGTTTGGTTACCTGATGTACCGTTAGTTGTAGCGCCTAAAATTTTCACGCCTTTACCTTGCTGACCAGCAAATAACATTGAACCAAGACCACAACCAATATCTTGGTCAGCCATTGCATTTGAGAAAGGAAGTAAAGATAGAGCTGCTACTGCGATTAGTTTTTTCATGTTCATAAATCCGTATATGATTATTCTTTATTTAGGGCAAATAAAGTTCGCGGAGGATATTAACAGATATACGTAAAAAATAACAAGGCTAGATATGAAATTATTATAGCGTAGGCGGTTTAGGGTCATTAATAGTTTTATATTTATATTTATATTAGTTATTAAACGACAAAGAGCGAACGGATTACTCTTTATTAGAATACTTTTATTTAGCAGTTGTGAGCGCAGCGCCAGTTGCAGAAATAATAGCAATTTTCCAGTAGTTGCTAATTAAAACGGTGAAACACATACTGGCAAAACTACGTGTATAAATAGATGCATAAGAATGTTTTTTATAATCTGCAGGATATGGAATGAACCAATGAGGCCAGTTAAAGCCGCAGACACAACAATAGATAATGCCAATGTTGTACGCGTTTACAAAAGCGATGAACTTCAAGGAGATGGATTTAGGCATAGCACACACATCATAAAGTATTAGTTTTAGATTTGGTGGTATGCAATTAATTACTAAAAGTAATGCTGTTAATGTTATATAAATTGCAGTTTATGTATAATGCAGCATATTTCATATGTTAAAAGTTATTAATAAAGGTAATTTATGTCCAACTGTTTGCACCTAGCAATTCCTGCCGGTGATCTCGAAAAAGCGAAAACATTTTATTGTGACGTACTTGGCTGTAAAACGGGCAATAGTGAAGCAGGGCGATGGGTAGACATTGATTTTTGGGGTAACGAGTTAACGCTTCATCAAAGTGTTGAGCGCTTACCAACTGTTCGTCATGATGTTGATATGGGCGCGGTGGCAGTTCCTCACTTTGGCATTCACTTATCAGAAGATCAATTTCAAGCATTAAAAAAGCGTATTGCAGATGCAGGTCTTGAATATTTAGATAAGCCATACCGTCGTTTTGTTGGCAATGAATTTGAACAAGAAACGTTTTTTATTGAAGATCCAAACGGTAATGTATTAGAAATGAAAACAATGGTTTATCCACAGGTGTTATTTAAAAAAGATTAATATAGCTGAGTTAGCCATGTTTGCTAGCTCATACTTATCAAACTCACCTAGCATTAGCTAATAATTTTGCACTGCATGATTTGTTTTTAAGGGAGCTTTTAATGCGCCATCTTGTTGCCACGAAAAGCTCTTAAGTGCAGGGCGAGTAAAAGTGAATACACCACTTTGACTTAGTGTACATACTAATTCAAATTGGTTAACCCCTTTTACTAGTCTTATGTCGATGCAACACCTTGTAATAAAGGGGTTGATACATTGTTTACAATAGCTGTTAAATAACAGTTATCTTCAGCGAAAGCTGCGCCGCTCAATAGCAGAGTAATAAAAGCCAATGGGCAAGCTTACAGTAAAACCCTTGATTGGTCTGTTCGGCCAAAGAGTGTAAGTAAGCATTTAACACATGCCTATAATGGGGATGAGCTTACAACCGATTTAACTTGGCCTACGCAAAACATAGCGTGGATTGCTATGCCCAGTTTTGCAAATAACGATAAGCAAACTCATGATTACAATAACCTGTATAAAAAAGTGACTGATCAACGTTCTAAGTTACTCAGTGCAAAAACGGTGGTTTTAGATCTTCGTCACAACCAAGGTGGCTCGTCGTATTGGAGCTTAAAGCTTGCAAAAGCGTTGTGGGGTGAGCAAGTTGTTGAACAAAAAATGGATAACTACTCAAAAAATAGCCGAGTTTGGTGGAGAGCGTCAAAAGATAATACTAACCATGTTAAATCATTAATTGAAGTGGTGAAAGATCAACCTGAAGTCCATAAAGAGATTAAAGAAATAGCTGCAGGTATGGCAAAGTCACTTGAAAACAATAAGCCATTTTATATAGAAGCAAAGCAAAGCAAATCAAATCAAAGCGAAAATACATCGCTAGTGAGTGACTTTAAAACACAGGTTTTTGTTATTGTGCCACCACAGTGTGCAAGTGCCTGTCTTGGCGCCATTGATGTATTTAAACAGTTTTCAAACACTCAGTTATTTGGCGCGCCAAGCAGTGCTGATTCATTGTATATGGATGTTCGATTAGCCGAGTTACCCTCAGGGTTAGGTAAAGTTATTATCCCTAATAAAGTGTATGTTGATAGAGCAAGAGCAAAGGGCGATTACTATAAGCCCGATATTGCCTATAACGCTATTGATTGGACAACCGATAAGCTATTAGAAAAAATTAAACAGCTATAAAAAAAGCCGCTCAGTGAGCGGCTGGACTGTTTAATTACTTAGGTTTATTAAAAGGTATAGCGTGCACCAACTGCGTAGCGTGGACCATACTGGCGAGCAAATAAGAACTGCTCTTCGTAACGGCCATAGCCTTGCTCGGTTTCATTATTGAGATTTATACCTTCAAAGAATACCGTCACATTCTCGTTAACGTCATAATTTACGCTCATATCCCACTGGCCATATGTTTTCGCATATTGTGGTGGTGCATCAGCAGAACCTTGTGCTTGGCCTACACCAATAAGGTATGAATCGCGCCATGCGTAAGTCAGTTTTACTGATAAGCCATCTTTTTCGTAAAACGCTTGGAAGTTAGCTGAATCACTTAAGCCCGTTAACGGAGCTTGTTGGTCTAAGCTGTCTGTATCAAATTCAACATCGCCGTCGACAAATGTAGCATTAACACCGACACCAAAGCCTGTTTCGCCAATTAAGTGTTGTACTGCCACTTCAAAACCATCGACTGATTTGCTATCGGTATTTTGTGGTTGGCTAATGTTCCAAGTAATAAGTGGATCGTTACTATTTGGTTCAATTTGACCATTGGCATTACCATCACCATTAGCAAGCATTTGTGCAAAAATGGCATCGGTTGTTGCTTGCTCACCACGTGCCTCAATATCACTCACAGCTTGTAAATAGCGCGGGCCATTTAAAATATCATATAAGCCTTCAATGGTGGTTGGGGTAATGGTGGTTTGAATAAAGTTATCAACGTCCTTTTTAAAGTAACCTACAGATGCATAACTGCCTTCTGCGTAGTAATACTCCAAAGATAAATCAAGATTTGTTGATTCAAACGGTAATAGCCCCGTGTTACCTTGACTACCTACGCGTGATCCCGGTTTTGGACTGCCTGTTAGTGAACGACCGCCAGCTAAATCGCCTAAAGGTGCACGCGACATTGTTTTGCCCCATGATACGCGAGCAACCACGTCATCAGTTAGGTCAACACTTAAGTCAATTGATGGCAGTAAAATATCATAACTGCCTTCTTGAACTAAGAAGTTATCATCGCCACCTGCTGAATATTGAGTGATCCACTCTGAAGCGCTGATCCAATTAACTTGTTGTTCAACACGCTGACGAACAGAGCTGGTTACATCGGTTTCTTCGTAGCGAAGACCTGCGTTTACTTTAACGTAGTAATTACTAACGTCAAACTCCCAACGTGATTGAACATAAATACTGTTGGTAATTTCCTCAACCGAGCTTTGACTGTCAATGCCATCAAGATAGGCATTAGGTGCATAAGCATCGCCGCCTGTTACATCAGCGGTTAAGTATGCCATTTGTCTTGCTACGGCTTCGTCAAAATCATAGCTGTAGTAATAGTTTGGTTGTAAATTGCTACCGCCACCGGCAAATTGATCTAATAATCCTGAGGTATCATGAAGTGTAAACATACCATCTGGGAAAATTTCAGTGTAAGAAGGATTAAAACCAGGGCCACCAACTAAGCCACTCCATGCCTCATAACCACCGGTGTTTTGCTCTGTGCGCGAACCACCAAACTTAACTTCAATTAAACCAATGTCAAAACTTTCATTTATCCAACTTGCATGTAGTTGAAGTTGTTCAATATTTGATTCCCCCGGTGAATGAATAAACTGACTAAAGTTTGAATCAATCTCACCTGGGCTTAATACATTCGTGCCGTTTTTCCAATTAACTTGCGTATGCGGAACTTCGCCAGTGCGGTAATCATAAATTTTATTAACAAGCTGATCAGAACCTAAAATAACTTGCCCATCACTACCTAGACCTTTGTCTGCGCCATTGTCGGTTTCGTTTTTAGAATCATGGTAGTCAAGCTCAATTTGCCATGTATCATTAATTTGCCAATCTAAATTTAAACCGATAGAACGAGCTTTTACTTCAGTGGTGTTTTTACTCGAGGTAAATGACGCATCGTTACCGCTAATATCGGCATAAATAGCGGTGCCATTTTCATCTAGCTCGTAACCGTTAATATTACTGCCAAAGTCGTTCCAAATACCCCAGCCGAGAGTTTTTGACCCTGTTGTAGCCTCACTTGCTGTGTAATCAAGGGTGGCCACAAAATTATCAGTGGGTGCAAATTGCAGTGTTACTTGCCCATTGGTACGCTCACGTTGTAAATCTTCAATAGCGTAGTTCATGTCTTTTGCAAAAAAGTGATTACCTACGCGATTACCGTCTGCATCAACTGGGCGAGCATCAATAAATTTATCTTCTGAAAGAGTCGGTAAATCTACATTAGCTTGCCAACCTTGAATATTAGCGCTTTGTTTTTGAAAGTCGCGCTGTTGATGCGAGAATGAAAAGCCAATACCAAACATTTCATCATTAAAGGTATTGCTGTAAATAGCTGATATTTCAGGTGTTACATCGCTACCAACTTCATTTGATGAGTCATGAATTGCTTTTGCTGTTGCTGAAAAGTGCTGCCCAGGTCTTTGCAGAGGGCGCGATGTTGAAATATTAACTGTCGCACCTAAACCACCGCTAGGCACATCAGCACGGGCAGTTTTAAATACTTCTAAGGCACTTACACCTTCTGAGGCGATGTTTTCAAGATTATACGAACGAGAGTTACCCGTTCCAGGCATTTGGCGACCGTTAAGTGTTACCAAATTAAATGAAGGGCCAAAACCACGGACTGTAATTTGGCTACCTTCGCCGTTTGCACGACTCACCGATACACCCGTAATGCGTTGTAGTGATTCAGCTAAGTTGGTATCTGGGAATTTACCCATTTCTTCGGCAGAAATTGCATCGACTACTCCAGATGCATCGCGTTTCATGTCCATAGAGCGGATCAGTGAACCACGTATACCTTTAATTTGTATTACTTCGATTTCAGGTTCGGCAGTACTTTCTTGCGCAGCGTTAGCGAAGTTAAATGTGCTTGCAGCGATGATAAGTGACACAGAAGCCGCTAATTGGCTTTTTTTAAACTTATTTGTGTTCATAATTGCTCTGCTTTTTACTAAATTTTTTACGGTAAGTAGGTGCTTATACGCACCTACCATAAAGTGATTCTTAGTTATGGAATGCCAATGAATGCGTTATCTACACGATAAACAGCGCCTTCACCTGTGTCCCAAGTTGGATAAATCATCACCACATCTAATGCACTAACATCTAAACCTGCACCCGCTAAATCAGCAAGGGTAAAGGTATATGTTTGCCATTCACCAATAGTAGGTTCTACACCTTCGACGCTGTCAGTTAATGGAATTTCGACAGCAGAGCTACCGTTATCAGACTCAACTTTGAAATTCCAAACTGAATCAAGATTATTTGGTTTTGAGATCACCTTTAACTCAAACGCTATTACACCGTTTTCTAATATCGAAGTAGCATCGAATGCTTCACCGCTTCCGCCTGCAGCTGTGCGGCTATTAAAGCCCATTACTGTTGCTGTTGCGCCAATAGTAAACTCAGCCGTTAAACCGTGTTCTTCATCATCCATTACTTCAACCGGTTTTGAACCACCACAACAATCCCACATTGGCCAATCTAGGTTTTGTTCATCACTGAAAAGATCGACTTTTGGTAAGTCACCTTCAATAGCTACATTGGTAATTAAGTACTCGGCACCGCCACCTGTTTGCCATGTAGGAAATACCATTAATACATCAATAGCACTTATATCGAGGCCTCTTTCTTGTAGTAAAGAAAGCGGAAACGTATAGGTTTGCCATTGGCCAGTAACAGGCGTTACACCTTCATTACTTTCGCTAAGTGGGACGTCGCCCGTATTAGGGCCGCCATCACCGGCTTCAGCCTTTAATAACCAAGTAGTTGAAGATGTTGGAGGAGTCACTACTTTCATATCAAATGATACACGACCATTTAAATCAAGCAGTAAAGAAGCATCAAATGGAGACGATGACCCTGCAAAGCCATCAGGGAAGTGACCGCCACGGGTTGAAAAACCTAATACTGTACCGTTATTATCGTTGATATTAAATTTAACCACGTCGCCTTTGTCAGCGTCGATAATGGTTTCTGGTGTGGTTCCGCCACAACAATCCCAAGCGATCCAGTTTGCGTCTAAGCTACCATTAAAAATATCAAGGTTTTTTGCAACACCATCACTTGGTGGAGTAGGTACAGGCGCTTTACCTTCAACAAGTGCATCTTCTAAGTTGTCGTAACCTGGGCGCACTGTCTCACAGCCTTTACCTGTGTCAGTATTAGCTGCACATTGATAAACGCGTACGTAATCAATCTCAAAGCTTTGACCCTCTGCAAATGCTGCAGCGTCAACGCCTAAGTTATTTACGTTTTCCGGCCAATCACCGCCAACGGCATTATTTAAAATAAGGTAAAAGTCTTTATCAAAGGGGGCATTATCCCAATGTGTTGTAAGCTCGCCATTACCTTGTTCAAAGTATTCAGCAAACCAACCTCTATGTTTTAGGCCAACAGCTTCGTCTTTTGAGTTATAACGAACTTCAGAACGACGTTGTGTGGCATATAAGTAGTCATCTACGTACCAACGAATTTCGCCCTCTTGCCATTCAATAGCGTAAGTATGAAAATCGTCAGCAGGGTTCATCCCCTCTGCAAATGTGTATGCTTTACCAGAGTTCGAGTTGTTAGGCCATTCACGACCATAGTGAAGTGTGCCATGAATATTAGCTTCAACGGTGCCATCTTCAGCAACTGTTTTTAAATTTACAGCTTCTAAAATATCAATTTCGCCAGAGCGCGGCCATGTACCATATACTTCATTAGTTGGCATCATCCAAAAAGCAGGCCAGCTACCTTGCCCTGAAGGCAACTTTGCACGCATTTCAAAACGGCCATAAGTAAAATCTGCGTTGTAGCGGGTGTTCAAACGTGCCGATGTATAAGGCTTTTCGGCACCTTCGTCGGCCGGTAAAGCAACTAAATTTAATATGCCATCTTTGATAAACGCATTTTGCTCGTTATCGGTGTAACATTGTTTTTCGTTGTTACCACCACCGGCACAACTTAATTCAAAATTCCATTTGTTAGAATCAATACTTGCGCCATCAAATTCGTCACTCCAAACCATTTGCCAATCAGAAACCGGCTTTTGTGGATCGACTTTTGTGAAGTCAGATTTTGTCTCAGCACTTCCACCACAGCCAAATAGCATGGTCATGGATATTGCCGCAACAAGGCGGCTTACTTTGGTTGTTGTCATGTTCATTAGTTGAACCCCAGTATCGACAAAAATTTAAAAGTACTTCGTTGTGGTTGTTATTGTGTCTACGAACGAAGTTGTAAGCGCTTACATTTATCAATGTGTGTGTTGTAAGCGCTTACATAGAGTAAGCTAAGGTTGTAATTTGGTCAACAACAGACTGCTTGTTTTTTTAACTTTAAGTTTACATTACCTGCTTTTTTAGTTTTAAACTGAAAAGTTATTTAATTTTTAAATAACTTCAGAATAGTAATATATTAATGGAGATAGGGTTTTAGTCTAATTATATCAGTGAGTTGTTATTTTTTAGTGCCATCAAAATATTAAAAGTGAATCCACATGCTAATTAACAATATTTTTCTGTTATCGCTAAAAGGTATCTAATAGTAGGCATTTATGTTTATTAATTGGTTTTCAAAGGTCAGCGTTGAGTAATCAAATCAGCTGTTAATAACTTTAACCGCTGATCTGCCTAAATATTACTCTAGTGGCTTTGAGCCTGCTTCTAAGGCTTTTAACAATACAGCTTTAAAGCGCTTAAAATCTTCAATATGGGGTAAATGACCTAAATCAGTCAGTTCAAGTAGTTGGCTGTGAGGAATTAATGCCGCGGCTGATTTACCTAATTGATCGTAGCGGCCAAGTTCATAATCTACCCCTTGTTTCTTCCAGTTACGGCCAGGTCCTGTTCTGTCTCTTGTACCTATAATTAGTGAAACAGGCATGATGAAGTTTTTAAACTCGGTGATAACGGGTTGAGTAAAAATCATGTCGTATGTTTTTGCGTTAACCCACGCTACTAGCTCTTTATCTGGGCCTTGAATTTGTCCGGTGATAAAATTCGTCAGAGCAGCAAATTGGTTATTCCATTTTCCGTCATAGTAATTTTTTTGCTGGTATGCTTTTACCCCGGCAGGTGTTTTAGTTAACTCATTTTTATAAAAAAAGTTAGTGTCTTTATAATCAACATATTGCAGGTAATTTTCAAGGCCAATAGGGTTGAGTAAAATTAATTGTTGGGTTGTTTGTGGATACATAAGCGCAAAGCGACTTGCCAGCATACCGCCCATAGAATGACCCAATACAATTGATTTATTTATATTAAGTTGGCTCATTAAAGCATGGGTGTGACTAGCTAAGGCTGCAAAAGAGAATTGATAATCTCGTGGTTTAGATGATTTTCCAAAACCAATTTGGTCAGGTATCAGCACGCCATAACCGATTTTTTGTAGCAATAGTGCAGTTTCAGTCCAGTAATGAGCGTTAAAGTTTTTACCGTGCATTAAAGTCACAACGGGTTTACCAGCCTTTGCTGGTAAGTAAATATACGCCATTTTTAACGACAGCCCTTGTGAGTCAAGGTTAAAATAGTTAACGTCAAAATCGTAATTATAGTTGCTTAATAATGCGTCATAACTCAGTGGTTGCGGCGTTTGTGCATTTGCAACACCGAAGACAAAGCATAAACTTAATAGCCATATTCTATACATAAGATCCCTCAATGATTTAAATTAAATCTTTCAGAACATATCTTTACATACTAAGCGAATAAACTCTAAAATTTAATTCTATAAGTTAAGGCTTCCTTTGCTTATTCATCGGGAACCCTTATTGAGTATACGCTTTAATCTGCTTCGGCCACGGATCTGTGTTGGGTGATGAAGTATAAAAGGCACGGTTAAATCGTAATAATAAAAAGCCCAGCATTATTGCTGGGCTTTATTTTTATAGCTTTTTATTCTAGAAACTGTAACTCATTGATACCCACAAGCTGCGTGCTTTTTGGGTGGTATTGTAATCAGATGTACATTCGTACTCTTCCTCTGAGGTTGCTAATAAGCAAGTACGGCTTGATAAGTCGTCATCTAACAGATTATTAATACGGGCATTTAATGCTAGGCTATCATTAATTTTATAACTTGCTGCTAAATGATATAAATCATAGGCTTTGTAGTAGAGCTTTTGTGTTTCAGGGCCCTGTGGACCAGACACATTTGCCGTACCACGGTAACGATCGCTGCGGATTTCAGAAATAAGTGAAATACTCAAATCATCCAATGGTTGCCATGCAAGCGTTAAGTTATACATATTTTTAGGTGTATTAACTAAAGGTAGTCCTTCATCACGGCCACTTTTCACTTCACTATCGGTGTAAGTAAAGTTACCACGTAGTGACAACTGTTCAATAATCTGCCAATTAGCAGCAATTTCAACACCACGAGTAGCTGATTTATCTACGTTAGCAGCTTGCGTAAAGGTGGTGCTACCGATGCCTGCCCAACCTGCGCCAATTTCAACACAAGGTTCATCAGCTATGGCCACTTCACAGTTTGGTAAGTTATCTTGGTTAATGATTTTGTCTTTAAAATCATTGTAAAACACCGTTACGTTACCACTAAAACTATCACTGCCATTAAAGTAAGCAGCCATTTCGTAGTTTACACTGGTTTCAGGTTGTAAGTCTGGCGTGCCAACAAAAGGTTTAGTACCTTGGCCACCAAAACCTGTAATACCAGAGAATAGTTGGTTTGGCTCTGGGGTTTTATATCCTGTGCTGATACCACCTTTGAAAGTCCATTCATCAGCAGGAGAGTAGGCTAAATAAGCGCGAGGACTAACTTGTGAGCCAAAGATATTATGATGATCATAACGAGCGCCGAAAGTTGCAGTTAGATTTGTGGTAATTTCCCAGTTATCTTCAGCAAATACAGCTGTTTGACGATGATCTTGAGTCGTACCTTCACGGAAGCCATCCCCGTACATACCAAATACACCATCTTCCATTTCGGCATCAAAATATTGTGCGCCTACTACAAAATAGTGGTTATCTATATTTGATTCAAACTTAGTATCAATAATTAAGTTATCAAGTTTTAGTGTACGCATTGGGCGTGGTAAAAAAGTCTCATCAAGTTGAGCGTAAATTGCATCCGTTAGTTCTGGCTTGTCGATGCCTTGATCCTGTACTGCTTGGTCCCAAATGGCCTGCACACCTAAACGCTCTTGTACATTAAGAGGTAATGAGCGACCAAAGTTTTCACTGCTGCTTTGGGTCATGCTGCTGGTAAGCGTACCAACATCGTATCGACCAACATGTGCAAATACAAATTGCTCACGTTCAACACGTTGATATGGAGTATAACCAACGCGTGGCTGTACAATGCCTTTGCTAACACGCCATAAACTGACTGGGCTATCTAACGTACCCGTTTGACCTTCGGTGTTATCGTAACGCTGTTTGGCTATGTCGTACTCAAAGGTAATTTCATTCTGATTATTGATCAGGTAGTTTATTGTTGCGCCGGCATTCCAGTTACGTGCTGCAACGATTTTTTTATCGCCAAAGCTACCATCATCAACCCACATGCTGCCATCTGGAAGTGGTAAACTTTCGCTGTAAGTTGGCTCACTTTCTTGACGGTCATAAAAACTACTACGGATCCCGTAAGTTAATCCCTCAACGCCGCTTGGGCCGGTCAAATATATATCGACTTTATTATCGTTACCGTATTGATCGTCTTGTTGGATATTACTGCTTACCGTGACGCTACCATGGGTGCTATCAAGATTTTTACGAGTGATAATATTGATTACACCACCGATTGCATCAGCGCCATATAAAGTGGACATTGGGCCACGAACGACTTCAATTCGCTCGATAGCCTCAAGTGGCGGCATATACATAAATTGGCTGTTACCAAAGTTGTTTGGGCCTATATTACCTACATCACTTTGACGGCGGCCATCAATAAGCACTAGAGTATAGCTTGCGGGTAAACCACGCATGGTAATACTAATATTACCGTTTTTATCTTGTCCGGCACCAACATCGATACCTTCGATATCACGAAGCGCATCAGCAAGGCTAGTAAATGGCTTATTTTGTAGATCTTCGCGAGAGACAACCGAGACACTTGCAGGTGCATCTATTAATTTTTGCTCATAACCAGAAGCGGTGACAACCATCACTTCCATATTTTCAGCTGTGTCATCATCAGCAATAAGTGTTGTTGATGTTAATAATGCACTGATCAGTGAGGCCAGATAAAGCGGGCGGGATTTCATTGTACTTCCTTCATGACAAGAATAAAGATTATTAATCTAATAAGCAACCAAGGTAGGTATGATAACAATTATCAGTTGTATGTTCAATTGCGAAATATTTACATTCAATGAATGATTTTCATATTAAATAAAGGTGGGGATGGAGCATGAGCATTAAAAAACCCAGCGTTTGATGCCGGGCTTAGTTAATTTAAGAGTGTTTGCTTAGCCAAGTATTGACCGTGTTAGAGGTGCCTAATAAATGCAAATGGTATAGAGTTGTTGCTATTTAGAGAGCTTTATAAATTAAAGCGGGCACATATAGCAGTTAACTCATCGCATCATTATACTTTTCGGCTAGACTTTCTTTTTGACTTTCGGTTAGCGCTTTACCGGCTAGTTGAAATACTTCATGCTCTTCTTCAGCCAGATGATGATGTACAAGATGATGTAATTTTTTAGCGGTCACAAGCCACACTGGTGAGCTCATATCAGTTTCTTCAAGTTGCTCAATCAATTCATCAAGTTCATGATGCTCTGCAATACTATGACGGGCTTTTTCATGGGTTAAATCATCAAACATCAAAGGATTATAGAAATAACGCTCTTCAAATTTAGCATGTTCTACTAACTCATGTTTTAAATTATCCATAAGAGACTGTCTATTCGGTGACTCCCCCTGGGTTTTTATCAGCGCATCGACAAGCGAACGTTGTTTGTCGTGATCATTACGAAGTGCTTCAAAAATATTCATGGGTTTTCCTTGCTTTACTCATTAATTACAATGAATATTGCAAGACAGAAGCCAACTTTTAAGTTGTTGTAATATATTGATTTAATTTTTTATATTTGAGCTTGTTAAGGTGTTTTCTTGTAAAAATTACCGAGTTAGGTCTTTATATTACATCCATATTCATTGTTATTTAAAAGCAAAAAGGCCAACACGAATGTTGGCCTAAAAGCGTATTTAACACAAAATAATAGGATTATTTATTGGCGTCTTTTACCGCTTTTAACTTGCCTGCATGGTCAATCTCGAATGCTGGCATGTCTTTTTTGCCGTCAATTAAATAGTTATCCATCCAACGCATTAAACGTAAACTGTAATCATATTGCGCGGCTACTTTACGGTTACCATGACCTTCGCCAGGATAGTATACAAGGCGTACATCTTTGCCTTGTACTTTCATATAACGGTACAGTTCCATTGATTGTGCAGGGTGTACGCGAGGATCATCTTTACCATGCATGATCAGTAATGGTGTTTTAGACTGGCCTGCCCAGTAAATAGGGCTGCGCTCTAAATACCACTGCCATTTATCCCATGGGTATGAACGTGCATGCACAAGATTCATTTCGTTAGAAATATCAGTAGTTCCAAATTTAGATAGTTGGTTGGTAACACCTACAAACATCACGCTCGCAGCAAAGTGTTCAGTCAATTTTGTTGCGGCCCATGCTGATGCATAACCACCATAAGAGCCACCCGTAATACCAACACGTTTAGTATCAACTAAGCCCATTTCAACAAGATGCTGTTTAAAGTCAATTAAATCGTCAAACTCTTTACCTGCATAGTCGTTTTGACCAAGCTTTGAATAATCAACGCCTTTACCTGTAGAGCCACGGTAATTTGGGTAAAATACTGCATAACCACGTGCTGCTCCCATTTGACCTGGACGCGAGTAGTTTGTTACCCAACCGTCTTTGTCATGGCTTTCAGGGCCACCGTGCACTGACATGATCAATGGATAGCGCGTGCCTTTTTCATAATCTAATGGGTAGACTAATACGCCATCAATCTCAACACCGTCGCGAGCCTTAAGTGAAATAGTTTCTTGCTTAGCAAAACGTTTGTCATTCAACCAGTTGTTTGAATCCGTTAAACGTTGTGCTTTAGAACCACGAATAATGAATACTTCATTTGGGTGCTTTGCAGTGTTTGCACGTAGCGCTAAGGTTTTATCTGAATCAGAAATACTCAGATTTGATGCAATAAATTGGCCTTCATTAATAATTTTTTTGTATTTATTAGAGCCGGTTTTAATGCTCGCGACAAAACTTTGCGTACCTACATTGGCAATAAAATTAAGCGTGTTGCGTTTATGTGACCATTCAAAATCAACGATATGACCCATGAAATTAGGTAACCAATCACTTACTTCACCTGTTTTTGTGTCAGCTAAAAATAAACGACCAGCGGCTGGATCATGCTTATCTTCGGCACCTAGAATTGCGATGTAACGACCATCATGAGACAGTTCAGCACCGTCTAATTTACCTTCAGTAGCAAACGACATCGTCACTTGATTAGTCGCAATATCAAATAAGTGCCATTGTGATTTAGTGTATTTGTCGTCAATTAGCGCTGTAGGCTGGGTTTTTACTAATAACTTATCGCCTTTTGCGGCCCAGTTTACATCACTTACATAGTTTGCAACGTTAAGCGCTGTTGGTGTAAGAGGTTTATCTGTTTTGGCTAAATCGACAATAAATAGTTGTTTATCTTTTAAGCCTAGCTCGTACACCTCAGCCATAAAGCCTAATTTTTTCAGCTCTTTTTCAGATTTATCAGCCGCTGGCATAGCTAAAATAGCGAGTTGTTTGTTATTCGGGCTTAACTGATAGCTAGAAATTGATGTGTCTTTAAGCGATAGTACTTTTTGCGCTTGACCACCATCCACTGGAATTTGATATAACGCGGTAAACTTGTCGTCTTTAAGTTTTGCTAAAAAGTAGATCGTTTTGCTATCGTTTGACCATTGAATACTCTTGATACTTACAGAGCCGGTAATGAAAGGACGCTCGACACCTTCATCATCGACGACATAGAGTTCGCTATAATTGGCACCATTCTCGTCGACGTATAATTCACGTGGCACTGAGCGGGTAAATGCAACATTGTCACCATTTGGACTAATGCTGGTTTGAATAACTGACTGAATTTTAGGGATATCTTCTACAGTAAGCGAT
The DNA here is from genome assembly GCF_014164535.1 of Pseudoalteromonas sp. SG41-2. Taxonomy (NCBI): domain Bacteria; kingdom Pseudomonadati; phylum Pseudomonadota; class Gammaproteobacteria; order Alteromonadales; family Pseudoalteromonadaceae; genus Pseudoalteromonas; species Pseudoalteromonas sp. SG41-2. Next base: position 15,095 of record NZ_JACJFK010000014.1, read on the forward strand.
GTGGCTGCAAATGCCAGTGAGCTTGAGAGTCCAAGAGCCAGTGCTAGGCTAGTTTTTATCATGAATTTTCCTTCGCATGTTTTAATTATCGAAGGATTATAACAAGGTGTACCTTAAATGCTAAAATATGCGATTAATACGCACAAGTAGGCGTTTAATGAAGAGATTAAAGTGATAAGGTTTAAGCGCGATAGTAACTACCGCACTTAATTGCTTTATAAACTCTTTTTCGGTGGGAGTGCAACGTTGGCAAAGATTAATCCAGCCACCAATGACATAAATATTAGGAAGGTTTGTTGGCCGATGTGCTCCGCATACACAAAGTCTTGCCCTTCAATTAATGAGTTTAGACCTATGTAAGTTTTGCTACCTGGAACTAATACAATCAAGCCTTGCATGGCAACAATTGAGGCAGGAGCGTTTGCTACGCGGTTAAATAGGTTACTAAATACACCCACCGCAAATGCACCTACAAATGTTCCTAAGGTGTAATCTAAATACATCGCAGAGCCAATACTGCTGCCATAAGCGATAAAGCCAGAGGCGATAGACCATGTAGCATGTTTTAGTTTGGTTCTAAAAATAACGATTAAGCTGCTACAGAGTAAAAAGATTGCCAACCAAGCCGTCCATTTAGGTAAAGGGTCAGGTTGTACGAAATCGGCTTGGCCGAATAGTGCAAAACCAATCGCAATGCCGATGAAGGCACCAAAATACAGTTTAAACAACAGCATAAAAGCATCCATCACACGCGCTGTACCAGAAACTAAATGCCGCGCTGCAAGTTCTGCTAGGCCCAGTGCTAATGCAAGCCCGGGTATAAACACAATAATCGCAGACAATACCACTAAACGAATATTAATCCCGACGTCTAAATGCACGCTTACAGCGCAGGCCAAAATAGCCGAGACTATCGCCACTAATGGCTCTAACATATGGCCCACGCGTTTTGAACGCGCTGACCACAGTACAAATAAGTAAACGACAGAGGTAAGTAGCGCTGACCAAAATACGTCATTCCAGCTGGTGCCCATCAGCATTGCAAATGCGCCGCCTGAGGTGGCAAAGGCAACCCCTGTGGTAAAGCGATTATACGGATTTGGCATAATAAAAATGGCGTCGAGTTGAACGTCAACTTCTTGTAGCGTGAGTTCGCCATTGAGCATTTTATTAACCAGATCATCGGTATCGGCTAACGAACCTAAATCGTGATCGCCAGGATCAACACGGGCAACGTGAGTATATTCATCTTCATGGCCATCGGTCCAAATTACAAAAGTAACGGAAGTGGGTGACATGACAAATGAAGATTTAAGATCAAGGTAAGTAGCCACTTCCATTAAGTGAGCTTCGAGTCGATAAGCTGGGGTGCCATACTTATGAAGCATCTTACCCAGTTTAACGATAAATTTGCGCTTTTCTGTGAACGTTGCGGTTTTCAAATTTGTATTGAGCCAAAATTTAAATTATTCAGTTAAAAAATATAGACAATACATCTAAATTTGCCTAGCTAGTTTGGCGGGAATTTTAAACACTAATCACCGCCTGTCTAGTTTTTTTTATTTGTTTTTAGCCTCAATCCACTGCGCCATATATTGAGTGCTACGCATTGTGTGGTGTTTGAGCATTTGGCCTGTAAAATTTGCTTCGCGGTGAGCTTGTAATTTCTCTTTAATCAATTGAATTTTAATGATTAAATTATTAGATAAAAGCTGTTTGTCGTAGTGCGTTTTTAATATCGTATTACCGGCTGTTTGTGCCTGCGTAAATAAACTTTTATTTTGATACAGAGCCACAGCGGCATCGGCAAATTGCTGCGGCTCATTTTCAACCACACCACTCCAAGGTAAATCATGGTGCATACCCTCACTACCAATTGTCGTTGTAACACTGGGTGTTTGCATGATCATCGCCTCTAACAGCTTTCCTTTAATGCCAGCACCAAAACGCAGTGGTGAGATGCACACACGCGCACTTTCCATTACTTGATAGGCATCATGCGCCCAACCTTTTATTAAAAAGCCAGTTTGGGGGTTATTAAGCGCGGTGGCCTTTGGCGGTGGGTAAGAGCCATAAATATGTAACTCAGCCTGGGGTAGTTGTTTACGAATGAGCGGCCAGATTTGTTGTAAATAGAGTACGGCATCCCAGTTTGGGGCGTGGCGAAAATTACCTATGGTCATAAAGTGTTGGCGTTGCTCAAACGATTTAGTTTGCTCAGGGAGTGAGCTTAAATCGACCATAAAAGGCAGATGATGCAATAAGTTACTGTCGACTTTAAATACATCAGCAAGTAATTGCATTTCAAAACTTGAGATAATTAAACTTAAATCACAGCGTAAAATAGCGGCTATTTCTCGTTTGGCGAGGTCAGAGTGTAAATCACTATGGTTAAATGCTCGGTTGCCTTTATGCGCTTCATGGCGGGCATTGCGTAAGCATTGTAAATCTTCAGTATCAAGGATTTTTACTGCGTTAGGGCAATGTTTATCTACTCGCCAGCCAAATTGTTCTTCCATCATAAAACGGTCAAACATGACGATATCAGGGGCGTAGTTGATAACATATTCATCAAAACTTGCACAATTAAGGGCAATAGTTGCGCTGCTGATCCCGTAGTCATCCAGATTAACCATATGCTCGGTTTTCTGAGCGGGACTGGCAAATTCAACCGCCCAATTTTCATTTTTAAACGCTTTTAATAGCGACATCATATGAGTGCCGGCCGCTGATGAATTTGGTTCTGGCCATACATAGCCAATTACTAAGACTTTTTTCATTGACTTGAATCTCTTACTTGCAGATGAACATCGACTAAGGTACGCACCGCAGGAGTGCCTTGATTAAGTAATTCTTGCAGTACTTGGCAAGTATGCTTACCAATATCGTCCGCATTGATGGTGACACTGCTTAACGAGGGAGACATTAAACATGAATCAGCTAAATCATCAAAACCGACTACTTTTATATCCTTACCGGGTATCAAACCATGTTGGCGAATGGCTTCTATGACACCGTATGCAATAACATCATTAAAACAAATAATCGCTTTAGTCGCAGGGTATTGCGCATACAACGTAGCAAAGGCATCGCGCCCGCCTTGACGGTTCGTGGCGGCGGTGATCGTTGGTTTGTGTTGATGGATATTAAACTGCTTTAAGGCACTGTGAAAACCACTTAAACGTTCATGATGATCAGAAATATCATCAGTTCCACCTATAAAAGCGATATCCTCAATACCTTGTTGTAAAATATGGCTAGTGGCTAGATGAGTGCCTTTTTTATTGTCCGGCAATATTGTCGGGGCGGCACAAAAAGCCACTTCGCGCATAATGTGAATGACCGGGAAACCACTATTGATAAGTTCATCAACCCACTGCTGGGTAGTTCCCGGGGCAGGACACATGATAAATGCGGCAACATTATATTCTTTGAGTGTTTTAACAACTTGTGTTTGGCGCTCAACATTTTCGGCGGTGTTCACTAACATCGGCAGCATACCAAGGGCATGAATATGGTTTTCAAGTCCTACCGCTATTTGCGCAGAGTAAGGGTTAGTTAAGTCATTAATAACTAACGCCACTAAGTTAGAGCGGCGACTTCTCAGTGCTGCCGCATCTCTATTATATACATAGCCAAGCTTATCAATGGCATGCAATACTTTTTCTTTGCTTTTATCACTGACTTTGTCACTGTTTGTAAGCACTAACGACACCGTTGACTTAGAAACTTGAGCTTCTCTGGCAACGTCAAAAATAGTTATTTTATCGGTTTTTGTTTTCATTTTAATGTATGCGTCAGCAATTGCTTGAACGAAGGCGCCAGTTTAACGTAGTTTCAGCTAATAAGTCATCTATCGGCGTTATTGAAGCTAGAATCGCAAAAACTTTATGAATGTTGCAAAACATGTTTAGATACAGCTATTAATAATAAAAAATCAAGGATACACCATGAAAGGCATCAGGCTGTTATTAGCGTTAGTGCTGAGCGTAAGTGTTTCAGGCTCGGTACTTGCTGCACAAGGCTATCAAACCCCTTCAAGTGATTTAGCCGCGCTGGTTGATGCTAAATTAGCACCGAGTAGCTACCTATCGGCTGATGGTCAATGGTTAGCGCTGTTTGAGCGTAAACGTGTTGAAACATTAGATGATTTAGCAAAAGAAGAATTGAAATTGGCGGGTATAAAGTTAAACCCGGCAAACTTTTCACGCTCACGTCCTCGCACTAAATTTAGTGCGTTACAAGTTAAACATATTGCGACTGGGGCTGTGATTACCGTTAATAATTTACCTCAAGGGGTGATCCGCTCACCTAAATGGTCAAGTAATAGCGAATATTTAGCGTTTATTGTTGAGCAACCAACTCAGGCGCAATTGTGGGTGTATAACGCCGAAACTAAACAAGCACGTCAGTTGTCAACAGTGGCTCTTAATTCAGTGCTAACAGCTACCCCTTATCAATGGTTACCAGATAGCACGGCAATTGTTGCTAACCAAGCGGTTAACCTTGGCAAGCCAAAATTAGTTAGTGATGCAAATAGCGTTGTGCCGGTTATTCAGCAAAGTAGCGGTCAAAAAGCGCCAGCACGGACTTACCAAAATTTATTAACCAGCCCGTTTGATGAGTTGCAGTTTAAGTTTTACGGCCAAGGTCAATTAACTTATATTCCCCTGAGCGGTGTTGCGTTATCGATTGGCAAACCAGCATTATTTAAATCATTTTCGATCTCGCCTGATTCAACCAATATTTTAGTCGCCACTATCGACGAACCATTTTCGTATCAAGTACCCTATAGCCGCTTTGCGACAACGTGGCAGGTGCTTGGCATGCGTGGTTATACGTTAGCGCAATTGTCTAAACAGCCACTGGCCGACAACATTCCACAAGGTTATGACAGTGTGCGAACGGGTCGTCGTGATTTTCAGTGGCGTGATGACCAAGGTGCTGAGATCATTTGGGCGCAGGCGCAAGATGGCGGCGATATGAAAACCGATGTGCCGTATCATGATCATCTATATAGTTTACGCTCACCTTTTAAACGTGAACCAAAACTATTTGCTAAACTAGAACGACGTTTTTCAGATATTGAGTGGGCGAATGAAAACGTTGCGTTTTTAACCGAGTGGCGTTTTAGTGATCGCCAGTTACGTACCTATGTGATCCAACCACGCGATGCGGATAATAACCGCGTATTGTTTTCACAGCGCAGCTATAACGATGCTTATAAAGATCCGGGCGACGCTATTTATGAGCGAAATGATCTTGGTGTAAACGTTATTAAAGTGGTTGGTGGACGTTATATATTTTTGCGCGGTGATGGTGCGTCAGAGCAAGGGAATGTGCCATTTTTAGATCAGTACGACATTAAGACCAATACAACCAAACGTTTATGGCAATCAAAAGCGCCATATTACGAGCGAGTTCGTGCCATGCTTGATGATGAAGGTGAGCGATTAATTACTATTCGTGAATCTAAGGCCGAACAACCTAACTTCTTTATTCGCGATTTAGATGCCGACACTCTGACTCAGCTCACTACCTTTGAGCATCCATACCCGGCGTTTAAAGGGGTGACTAAAGAACTTGTGCGTTACCAACGTGATGACGGTGTTGAACTCTCTGGTACGCTATATTTACCTCCAGGTTACGATAAAACGCAAGGTCCATTACCTGTATTAATGTGGGCATACCCACTGGAATATAAAGATAAAGCAGTTGCATCGCAAGTACGTGAATCGCCGTACGAATTTACCTACATAGGTTATTGGGGGCCAATGCCTTACCTCGCAAAAGGTATTGCTGTTTTTGATGATCCGAAGATGCCAATCGTCGGTGTTGATGGTAAAGAGCCAAATGATTTATTTAGAAAGCAGTTAGTTGCAAGTGCCAAAGCTGCGGTAGATGTGCTGGTCGAAAAAGGCATTGCAGATAAAGATAAAATCGCCATTGCAGGCCACTCATATGGCGCCTTTATGGTAGCAAACTTATTAGCCCACAGTGATTTATTCAAAACTGGTATTGCCCGCAGTGGTGCCTATAATAGGACCTTGACACCGTTTGGGTTTCAAGGAGAAGAACGTGATTTTTGGCAAGCACAGGATGTATACGCCAATATGTCACCGTTTTTTCATGCTGAAAAAATTAACGAGCCGATGTTAATGATCCACGGCCAAGAAGACCCGAATTCTGGCACCTTCCCAATGCAAAGCGAGCGTATGTACGCTGCGCTCAAAGGTTTAGGCAAAGAAGCGCGTTTAGTGATGCTACCTTACGAAGCCCATGGTTATCGTGCCCGTAAAAGCTTATTACATGTTTTATGGGAACAAGAGCAGTGGCTGGATAGATACTTGTTAACTGACGAAGCTCCTGTAAGCGATGCTCAAGCAAATACTGAACCTTCTGTATCAGAATAAATTCAAAGTGCGGTTTATGCCGCGCTTGTTAATTTAATTACATGGGAAAGAAGACCCACCCTTAATCTCACGGCACCTTCCCGATGCAAAGCGAGCGTATGTACGCTGCGCTCAAAGGTTTAGGTAAAGAAGCGCGTTTAGTGATGCTACCTTACGAAGCTCATGGTTATCGTGCCCGTAAAAGCTTATTACATGTTTTATGGGAACAAGAGCAGTGGCTGGATAAGTACTTGTTAAGTGACGAAGCTCCTGCACGCGATGCTCAAGCAAATACTGAACCTTCTGTTTCAGAGTAAATTGAAAGCGCGGTTTATGCCGCGCTTGTTAATTTAATTATATGGGGAAGAAGACCCACCCTTAATCTCACGGCACCTTCCCGATGCAAAGCGAGCGTATGTACGCTGCGCTAAAAGGTTTAGGTAAAGAAGCGCGTTTAGTGATGCTACCTTACGAAGCTCACGGCTACCGTGCTCGCAAGAGTTTACTGCATGTGCTTTGGGAGCAAGAGCAATGGCTCGAAAAGTACTTGTTAAGTGACGAAGCTCCTGTAAGCGATGCTCAAGCAAATACTGAACCTTCTGTATCAGAGTAAATTCAAAGCGCGGTTTATGCCGCGCTTGTTAATTTAATTATATGGGGAAGAAGACCTAAAGTATTCCCAGAATTAGCCTTTATATATCAATAAACTAACAGTATTAAAAAATGTGGGAAGCGAGGGAACATTCATGGTGTTTTGTGATCTTATGAATCGTCAAAAACAACAGAGCTAAACACCATGAATGCTTTTACTATTTTGCACAATATGCTCCGCGCTGTCACCCCTAAATCAATTCATAAAGCCAGATTTAATACCTTAGTCGCTGCCGTTAAATCTCTATTGCACTGTCAGCAATGCACCTTGACGTCTATCGGTCGCAATTTGAATTCAAAAACAACTGAAAAAACATGATATTAAACGTATTGATCGACTGCTCAGTAACCACGAGCTTTTGCTTGAATCAACAACGGTTTATGTTCACTTAAGCCGTTTTGTGGTCACTGAAAAGCATCCCGTCATTTTGGTTGATTGGAGTCATGCAGATACACAAACCAAATATTGTATTCTGCGTGCCAGCATTGTCAGTGAAGGTCGCTCTTTAATCCTGTATCAGGAAAGTGCATTCAGCTTTCAATATCATTGCCCAAAAGTACAAAAACGGTTCTTGAAGATGCTCAAACTGATCTTGCCGAGTGATTGTCGGCCCGTTATTGTGACGGATGCTGGCTTTAAAGTTCCTTGGCTCAAAGCCGTGCGAAACAATGACTGGCATTATATTAGCCGAGTTCGAGGTACGGCACACTTGAAAACGCAGGGCAGCGATGAGTTTGTTCCATGCCAGTCACTATTCAAGAGCAATCAACGTAAGAGCCAGTATCTTGGCGCGACCGAGTTGACCAAAAGTGCAAAATATCAAACGCATGCAGTGCTGGTTGGTAAGGGGCATAAGTTATTAAAAAGAGATAAAAAAACGTGGTTATAAGGAGCCTTGGCTACTCGTTTCTTCACTTCCAAAAAGGCACCACTTTCTCGAAAAAGTGCTCAAATTATATGGCATGAGAATGCAGATAGAAGCCGGATTTCGAGATCAAAAAAGTGTTAGGTTCGGCTTAGGCTCAGATCTGCACAGAACGAACAAACTCTACCGATTAGACATACTTTTACTGCTCGCAACACTGGTGCATTGGTTCTCAATGATGCTGGGTGCAGTGATAGACAAAGCAGGAAAGACAGGATCTTTTCAAGCTAACTCAAGCAAAAGCAGGCGAGTAGTGTCATGGGCATTTGTTGGGCTGCGATACTTCAAAAAACAGTCCATTAAACTGCACCGGCGAGATTATTTGGAAGGGCTAGCCTATTTCGTGCAAGTGGTAGTGAAACTCGATTGGAAAAATATGGATGTGAGTGATGCGATTGAAAATTAAAGATTATTTTTGGGGATCTCTTAGGAGTTTAATGGTGCTAGTGGGGGTTTGGTTAATACTAGGGTAATTTATTGTAGTTATTTAATTAATATAACAACCCTAACTTATATTAGGGCTGTTATGAAACGCTTATTTATCTAGCGCTTTAAGCTCATCAGTTGTTGTTTTTAATTTGAATTCACGGTAAAGCATATCTTCATCATTAGGGCTTAAATTCTTTCCTGACGTTTCGATTAATTTATCAAATAAAGGCTTAGTATTTTCCATAGTTACAAGCGCACATAACTGTTTCTTTCCATCTAAGCGAGCAAAACCAATTTCTTTAGCAATAGCCCCTACTAAGCTTTGCTCAGCTACCTGTTTACTTATTTGCGTAAATGATGAATTAGTCGTCGTTGAGTCTTGCTGTTGGGTTTGTTTGTTTATTAGTGTATCCATTACTTGCGCTTTAGCACTAATTTGAGTTACTAGATCGGCACGTGCATTGGCAATAGCTTGTGCTCTACTTGCAGCCATATTGCCCGTCCATACTACACAGCTAGATGAAGCCAAACCGCCCTCGGGTGCTGTAGGTTGTAAAACCCAGCTTGGAACAGAATCGTTTTCAGCAAGAGGTTGAGACTTTTGTGGTGTTGTACCACATGCTGTAATAACTCCAGCAACTGCCAATATTAAAAGTTTATTTCGCATGATTTACTTCCTTATTGTTAAGGTTCCATTGTTCTAAGTTTTTTTGATATTGAATATCTAATTTACTTACCTTTTGTAAGTACTTTTTTGTTTCGTCGTACGGTAAATTATCTATAAGTTGTGCGTATACACCTTCGCTATCTAATTGGTTTATTAAGGCTACCGCTTTATTTATATTCGTACTTCTATTTAAGTTAAATGCTTTAGCTACGTTACCAGCGCCAGTATTATAAGCTGCAATGGCACAATATCTTCGGCTTATGGGATTATTAATTTTGCGCAAATATCGAGTCGTTAAAATGTCTAAGTACCCAGCACCGTAAGTTATATTAGTTTTTGGGTCGAATAATTCTTTAGCTGTAGGAGCTATATCCTTTTTAAATTGTCTGCGAGCAACATCTAAGCCTGCTGAGTTTGGCACTATTTGCATTAATCCAAATGCTGGAATATGCGATTTTGCATTAGGATCAAATGACGACTCAGCATGTGAAATAGCTAATAGTAAAGATAATTGATCTTTAGAAAACTGGCTATAATAAGTAACAAAAGGCGCTACTTTTTTTTGTAAATAAGTATCGGGTAGAGCGAAAGTATGCGACTTAATGCGTTTGTAGGTAAGGTTTTGCTCTTTTGTTTTTTTTAGCGCATTATTTAAATTACTAATACGTTGTTCTTTTTCTTTGGTAAGCTGCTCTTTTTGGATATCAATTTGTGCTTTAGGTAATTGCTCGTTTTTATCTAAACTACTCAATGATTGCTCGTGTTGAGAAGTAATTTCATTAATTAATGCGACTTCGCTTTCATGTTTGTCTGGCTGTGCTTTTATATCAACTTTTGCTGTTTTTACTGCTTTATCGAGTAAGCTAGGGTCTTTAAAAATATCAGTTAAAACCGGCGATAATTTAACATTATTTAACAATTGATTTGTTGTTAATGCTTCTTCTTGAGAAGTCGCTTTTAGTCCTGTTTCATTTGAGCCTTCAAGTGTTTGTACAGTCACGGTCGAATTTTGTTCATCAATAATAATACGTGTTTTTTTATCCGCACTATATTCAACACGTTCTAATAATGAGCTTTGTACAGGTCTTGACCAGTTTTGCAATAATCTATCTCTAAATTTATCGTATTCCTCGAGATATGCTTGTCTGAATGCTTGATATTCCAACTGATGATCGTTTTTAAAAGTGGTTTGTTTTGCAAGTTGCTGTTTTTTAAATTCTTCGAACGTCGGCGTGGTAGCCCCGCTGTAAGCACTAAATAAAGCAAAAAATAATAAAGTGTGACGCATTTTTTATCCTTAAAAATAAGCGTTAAATTCATACGTTGTCAGTAATGAATCAGAGATGTATTCACTAGATAGCTCAGATACTGCATAAAATGTAGCCGCAGTGTTAGCAAGTATCTCGGTTGTTTTAGCTAAGGCTTTTTCGTCATCTTGAGTAAGCATTAACTCATCAAGTTTAAATAAAGCTTTTTGCGTTTCATCAAGTAATGGTGCGTAGTTACTAAAGCCAACGCTAAGGTTCAAAAACATACCTTGAGCATTTAACTGTTTTGACTGCATATAATATTTAATATTATGAGAATCAAAATAAAATTCGTTACTTGATTTTATAACATCGCTTAGACTATTAACTCTGAGCATTTTTTTATTAAAAGGTATTAAGGGTGTAAATTCCGGTACCATAGCTTTATCGTATTTTAAACTATGTACGGCGATGCCGACTATACGAGTATTTTTATTAATAAGTGTGAGTAAATATTTCGTATTTTTGTAATACCTATATTCGTAATCAGTATTCAAAGATGATGTTTTAATTACTTGCGGAATACCAATTTTTTTTTCAGCGTAAGGTAAGTAGTTGCCAATATCTAGCGCAGTAATCTTTTTTTCTTCGATTTGGTTCGTAAAGTGAGTAATGAATCCGTTGTACCCTTCAATTATGAGTGCTTTACTATCGGCCCAATTTCCAAGACCCATTAAAGTAACCATAAGTAAAATAAAGTAACCTTTCAATTTAGCTAACAAAGATTTATTTTCTTCAGTGTTAGCCTCAGGCTCTAAGTTATTTCCTACAGACATTTTCATCCTTAAAATATAGTTTATCAGTGTTAAATATAACTGTTTAAAATATGGCTTAATATAATCGCTAATAAGAATTGATAGCAGTATTTTTTAACTTTACAATGCTATTTATTAAATTAGTTGTGCTGTCTTGATTGGCTAAATGAATTAACTCGGTTTTTGAGCGTTTAGAGTAGCTTAAACCTTTTCCTTCAAAACGTTGTTGCCAAATAGACTTTTTGCTTTGTGTATCTATTTGAAGTTTTAACTGTGTAATTACAAGTTTACTTTGTGCTTTTATTATCGAGTTTTTAACTAAATAGGTCACTTCGCAAGCCGAGTTTGTTAATTTATATCCATGCTGTAAAAGTTGCTCAGTGAGTAACTCTGTAAGTTGAGAGCTATTTTCGCCCGTTACTTTTAAGCAACTATTTTTTGCGCCTAGCATTGCTTGTTGCTGTTTTATTTTTTCTTGTTGGCCTTCTTCAAGATCGGCTTTACTAATTGAAATAGCTGCATATACAGTACAGTTAATAGGGTCTACATAACGATCATATACTTTTGCGCTTTTTAATAGCTGATTGGTTTGAGACTCAATCACCGATTTGTAATCAGAATGGCTTACTGTGCTTGACGAGGTGTTTTTAATTATTTCTTTCACTGAAATATCAGTATTTAGTAATTTTGCGAGCTCTTCACGCGCATTTTTAGCTGACCGACGTTCATCAATTGTTTTTAAACCAGAGCATTGTGAAGAGCCTGAACTAGCTAATTTTTCATCATCAACAATATCTATTCCTACCCACTTAGGCTGGGCATTCTTTGCATAGTATGAGCTGCAACTACAATGTGATGCTGCATTAGTAAGGAAAGGACTTAGCGCTATTGCCGCTAATAGTAGTGAGGATGTTCTAGTAGTCATAGTTTTACCAACAGCAATAAGGCCTAACACAAAAGTGGTAGGCCTTAACTTAAATTACAAACGGTTTGAAGTTGTTGCTAGAGTTAGCTTTGCGTTATCCGATTCACGCTCGACAAGCCGTGTTTGGCCTTCAATAACAAACTTAAGTTCGTCAACGTCTAATGTTAAGTTGCTCGCTTTTTCATAATATGCTTTTGCTAATTCTAAATCATTCGCTCTTTCTGCACACACACCATTGTTGTAGTTTATAGCCAGTGACTCTGAATACTGACTTTGAGCTTTTGCAAAGGTTTTGCAGGCGTGGTCAGGCATGTCTTTTTCTGCAAATTCAACAGCGAGGTCTAATAACTCTTCTGCTTTATCAGTTAAATCTGAATCATCAGATTCCATCAACTTTACATTTTTAGTCACTTGGTGTGGTGCAACATCTTGTTTTAATTCTTCTATTACAGCGGCAAGTGCTCTGCCTCGTAATACAGAGTCAGATGGATGAGGGTCGTCACCTTTACATACCTTACTACTTGATAGGCGTGAATATTGTTTAGTAAAAACAATTTGCCCTGTTTCTACAGATACAGCCTTAGGTTTAAAATTTACTTTCGCAATTTTTTCTGAGCACTTAATGGTTATTTCTCTAGACTTCTCACACTTGTACCATTTATCACCTTTTTGTATACATTCACTGTCTTTTTCGTAGTAAGTAGAGGTATCTACATCAGCAGTGTAGTCAGCAGTGATAAGTGTATCTGCGCCTGTAAGTTTACCTAGGCGGGTTCTGTTTTTTGAGTTACTGATATCACTTTCATTAAACCGTTGTTGTTCTATAATTTTACTAAGAGAAGCTTTATCAACAAAGGTAAAGTAAGGTTGGCCATTCACACGAATATTTGAAAGGTTTGTTTCAATTATACCTGTAGATGCGTTTCTGTTATTTGAAATAACTGCAAGACGCTTCATTTTCTCAGTGCCACTTTCTTTAGCCGCTTTTGTGTATGTAATAGGTAATTCAGCAGTTGTGAAAGAGTTATTTAAACTAGCAATACCTCCATTAATAGTTTCAGTAACTACACAGCCAGAGAGCATTACACTTGATACTAAAGCGATTTTTATTCCCTTTATCATACAATTATTCCTTTATTAAGTTAGTGTTCATTTTCACTTTTTAACACTTGTAACTAGATGGGTCAACCTTATAGCTAAAACTCTCATTAAAACGGTTCTTTTTTCTTATTTTAAAAAAGGTACAAGGGGGGAATACCTTTACAATTTAAAAAGATGCATGAATTTTATAACTATAATCGAATCCATCTTTACCTAATTTCATGTAAGAAAAACGACTAAAGTGGCTGTTATCATTCTTTAACTTATTGGATAAGTTTTTAAGTGGGGTGTACTTTATTTAATTGCATTTTCTACTGGGCAACCACGCTTTCTACATACACCTTCGTTACATAGTTTGCATATTTTACGGGCTTTTATCTGCTCGCTTGTTAGGCTGCTAAGCGCTAGTTCTATCAAGCTTAAAAAGCTTTGTTTTTGTTCATCATTAAAGCTATTTAGTATTTTAGAGGTGGCTGTTTCTCGGCTGTTTAGTACTCGTTTAACCCTTTGACTTCCTTTATCAGTTACGTATAAAACAACAGAGCGAGCATCCTTTACCGATTTGCGCCTCTTTACAAGCTCTTCTTTTTCAAGCGTATTTATTAATCTAACCGCACCAGAGTGCGTTAAGCCTAAAACCTTGCTCATTTAGGTAAAGAAGCGCGTTTAGTGATGTTACCTTACGAAGCTCATGGTTATCGTGCTCGTAAGGGTTTACTGCATGTGCTTTGGGAGCAAGAGCAATGGCTGGATAAATACTTGTTAACTGACGAAGCTCCTGCAAACGATGCTCAAGCAAATACTGAACCTTCTGTATCAGAGTAAATTGAAAGCGCGGATTATGCTGCGCTTTTTATGCCAAAAAGTGCCCCTCACAATTTTAAGCATTTTATAAATTTTTTCTATTGCGCAGAGTTACAACCTGATATTCAGTACATCACTACAGCTATTAGTTAGAGAGCAACGGCAAGTAAATTCAACGTAGTTAGAGTTGGAAATTACTACCTGTACGTCTGAATTTTGGTTATTTAGAGTGAGGTGAATTATAAATTAAATCATGATCTTATAGTTTATTCTCGTTCGCAATGTCATCCCATTGACATGATAATTACATCTAGCTGTCAATATTACGCTTTAGGGTATCGTGATTAATTAAAACTAAAACGATACCAAGGAAATGTGATGAAATTGAAACCGATAGTAGGCAGCTTATTAATGCTAGGTCTATTAAGTGGCTGTGATCTAGCAGATGATGATAATGATTTAGAGCCTTTGCGTTACCAACTGATATTAAATATCACAGAGCAAAGTGCTGGAAACGTAGTAATAAGTCCAGAGCGTGCTGATTATGAGCAAGGTGCTATTGTTATGCTAAACGCTCAGGCTGCACAAGGATATAAATTTGTTTCATGGTCTGGCGATATTGGTAATGCAGACTATAGCGCGACTTCTTTAACTCTTACAATGAATAACCATAAAGAGGTTACTGCAACATTTAGCCAAATTACTGAGACACCATCAGCAGGGCAAGTGGTGATCAACGAGGTGCGTTCAAATGAAGGCGGTTATGATTTTATTGAGTTGTTTAATAACTCTGAACAAGCATTTACCTTTAGTGACGCTAATTGGGCAGTAAATGATTTAAAAGGCTTTGAGATTGATAAAGAGCCGGGCATTAAAATTCCACAAGGTACAACCATCGCTGCAGGTGGGTTTTTAGTGATTGCCACAGATCAAACTAGCATTCCATTTGATGCACCAACAGATACTTTAGTTGCCACTGCTGGCGATACTGATTTTGGTTTAGGTAAAGGCGACACCGCATTACTGGTGCACAACAATCAAATTGTAGATAGCGCACATTGGAGTGATGGTAGCCATGTGTCTACATGGGGGCGTTTACCAGATGGTGGTAATTGGCACACTCAAGATGAAGCGCTCGCGCCAACGCCTGGTGCTGCCAATAAATTACCAGCGCCGGTTGATGGTGCAACTGCCGCTAATATTGTGATCAATGAAGTGGTTTCAAAAGGCCGTGATGACGCCGATTTTGATTTTGTTGAGCTGTACAACACATCTTCTGAACCATTTGTTTTTGCAGCTAATGAGTGGGAGTTAGTTGATTTAGACCGTGAAGCGAATAACCAAGCGGGTTTAACTATCCCTGCAGGTACAGAAATTCCTGGCCACGGCTTTATTGTATTATTGCCGAATTTAGTTACGGGTGCTCAGTTACCTAACGGTGCACCCGCAACGGCTATTTTAAATAATAATGAAGACTTTGGCTTAGGCAAAGGCGAAACCATTAAACTAAAATACCAAGGCCAAGTGCATCAACAAGTCAGTTATGGCGATTTCCATGTTAATAGTTATGGCCGTTTTCCTGATGGTATGGAATTTATAGAGCTTGTTGATGAGAATGCGCCACAACTTTATGCCAGCCCTGGACGTAAAAACTTCAAAACTCCTATGCATGTGGGTGCTGCAACTACATTAAATTTCACATCATTTAATGATCAAGAAGCGGCTCTTGAAAGCAAAGGCTTCCGAGTATTTGGTAAAGGTGCAGATTTAGCTGCAGACGTTGAGCCTGAGTATGTCGCCGTATCAGCTGATTCAAGCACTGCATGGGTGTCATTGCAAGAGAATAACGGCCTTGCAAAAATAGACTTAACCACGAAAACTATCACTGATATTTTTCCGCTGGGCTTTAAAGATTATGGTATGGCTGGCAATGAAATCGATGCCAGTGATAAAGATAATATGATCAAACTACAAACCCGCGCAAACGTAGTGGGTATGTATCAACCTGATGGCATCGCAACATTTACACAAGATGGCATAGATTACGTTTTAACTGCCAACGAGGGGGATATACGTGACTGGTTTAGCAACTTCGCTGAAGGTGAGAAAGTTGCAGATATCGTGCTTGATGAGTCGGTATTTACAGACGTAAGTATATTACAAAACAACGTCGAATTAGGGCGTTTATTAGTATCGCAATATGTTGATTCTGATACTGCAGCATCAAGTCATAATAAACTCTATAGTTTTGGTGCACGTTCATTCTCAATCTTCAATGGTGATACCGGTGAGCAGGTGTTTGATAGTGGTTCATCACTTGCCTTTGAAGCTAATAAAGCCGGCGTTTACCCAGATGGTCGCAGTGATGCGAAAGGCACTGAGCCTGAGAGTGTAACAACAGGTATGGTTGCCAATAAGCGCTATGCATTTATTGCTTTAGAGCGTGCTGATGCGGTTGCAGTATATGATATTAGTGATGTTAATGCCGTAAGTTTTGTGCAAATGCTCGTTACCCAAGGTGATGATGCGCCAGAAGGGGTGTTATTTATAACCGCTGATCAAAGCCCAACGTCAAAAGCGCAGCTGGTAGTTGCAAACGAAGACAGTGGTAATATCACCGTCTATAGTGAAAACAACGAAGGCAAGTTTGATTTTGCATCACGCTTGTTAATTGAAGGTGGTGAAGGCGCCGCAGAGATCACGGCTTATGATGCACAAACAAAACGTTTATTCGTAGTAAATAACGGCAGCTTGCTTAACGCTCCTCGTATTGAAGTGATTGATTTTGCTCACCCAAATAACATTGCAACACTTGGCGCAATTGATATTAGCTATTACGGTGCAGGTGTTAATTCTGTCGCAGTATCAAACGGAAAACTTGCCGCTGCGATCGAGTCAGGCGTGAAAACTGATACTGGCGTTGTTGCTATGTTTAACACGAGTAGTTATGAGCTTGAAATGATATCTGCGGTCGGAGCACTGCCAGATATGGTAACTTTCAGTCCCGATGGTAAATTAATCATCACCGCTGACGAAGGCGAACCGAGTGAAGACTATAACGTAGATCCGCTAGGCTCTGTATCAATTATTACCGTGCCAACAATACAGTAGCTAATTCAGTTTTATTTAAACTTCATCTATAACAAAGGTCTCTATTGAGGCCTTTTTTATTAATATATTTAAACGATAAAAGCCCGACATTTTTATAATGCCGAGCTTTGGACTTTATTAAGGTTTCCATGAAACGTTATATGTAAAGTGACAACTCTTTACTTTTCGGTTGTCTTTGTTTTCTCTTTACGTATTTTTCGCTTTTCTTTTAACGTCATTTTTGCTGGTTTTTTAGCTTTTTCTTTACTCATTATAAATAACTCCAATTAAATATATAAAAATTAATAAATAAAAATTGAAATGATTTACTCTATATAATTCTCCTTACTATTAATTGCTAATATTTGCCAAGAGTGAAAACATCCATATTCTTTACACTCAAAAATGTGACCTATTTTATGTCCTAAAAGATCAGTACCTATAGAAGAGTGTAATGACACAACATTATTACATAGCCCCTTTTCTGCAGCCGGAACTAAGCTTATACGGCGTTTATAACCCGTATCAGTATGCTGGATGACTACGGTACAGCCAATTTGTACATGTGGGCTAAACTTTGACCAAGGTCGTTTTGAATACTCTATTTTTTGCAACACATGCGCGAGTTTCAGCGGATGTAAAAATGCTGAACTTTGGCTTAAATAGTTTTTATACTTATAAAAAGCAGGGGTTTTGTACCCGAACAGAAAAGCAAACACGGACTATACCTCCACGAAAACTGAACCGAACTTAAATTTAAAATAATACAGTGAGACTGCCGAGTGTAAGGGTTACACTCGGCTTAGATGTCGAAGGTGAGATTTGTTTTTTGTGGGTGAGATATTAATATAAACATGATGTTCCTCTTATTTAAAGTAATCATACCTCATAAAAATATTATATCAATGGTGTTTTATAATTTAAAAATAAAGATATTAATTTTAAATTCACTAGTGTGCGTTAATTCCATGCTTTTTTGTGCGTAGCGTGCGTTTTGATACTAAATAATATGCCACAGGAACAAAGTAAAATGACAACACAGTGGTTAATACAGTACCACCTGCGATAGCGACGGCAAACGGAGGCCAAAAACCTCCGCCGGCGAGTATGAGTGGTAAAAAGCCACCAACGGTGGTGATAGTCGTGGAGCTGATATGGCGTGAGCAAGTCATCACAGCGGCAACGATTTTGTTTTTATCAGTGAGGGCTTGCAGTGAATTTAACTCTGATAAAATGACAATGGCGGCATTTATGGCCAGTCCCATTAAGCCCAATAAACCAATGATCACAGTAAAACCAAACGGGTAGCCAGCAATAAATACACTGAGCAAGCCCAGCATTGCAGCTTGCAGGGCGTTTATTAAGATTAGCCCTGTGGTGGTAAATGAATTAAATGACATCACCAGTACGGTGATCAATAACACGACAATAATCCCCACTTGGCCAAGCAATTTACCAACCGCTTCGTTGCGTTTTTGCGACTCACCACCGAGCTCTAATCTGTAGCCATGGGGTAATACAAAGCCTGATTGTGCAATGGTGGCGGTCATTTCATTCAGTACGGTTTGCGGTAATACGCCAGTTGCTAAATAAGCTTCGATAATATTAACACGTTCACCGTCACGGCGAGCGATAGAGCCACGAGAAGGGCTCAGTGTTGCACTGGCAAATGATTCAACCACTAGCGGTTGTGCAGTATCTATTTGGTTTGAACTAGCTGGCGTATTTAACTGCGTACTAAATAGCGAGCTAATATCATCTCGGCGCTTATCTGCAACTCTAACACGTACGGGAACGGTTTCGGTATTATCAATAATACTGCCGACCACGACACCATTGAACTGGTTTTGTAGTTGGGTTGCCATGTTACTTAGGCTTAATCCTGCATGAGTCAGCGCTGCTTCATCGGTGTTTAACCATAGTTTAGGCGAGCCCGACAATAAGGTTGGACGGGTGTGGGTTATATCGTTATGAGCAATGAGCTGCGTGCGTAATTGTTGGCCCAGTTCAGAGAGAGTATCTAGGCTTGGGCCATAAATACGCATTTCAATTGGTGCATTGAATGGTGGACCTTGCTCAAGCTTTCTGACTAAAGTTTGTGCGTTTGGAAATGCTTTATCAAGTTGTATTTGCAAGCTTTTTATTAACTCGTTGGCACGTTTAAAGTCGGTTACTTTTACCATCGCTTGCGCATAGTTGTTGGCGCCGCGATTACGCTGGAGCATATTATAGTAAAAGCTTGGGAAATTAGTTCCGATCATCCAATCGAGCTTTTCAATGCCTTCAGATTGCCGAATTAGTTGATCCATTTTCTCTATGGCTTGTCGAGTTGATGTAATACTCACATGAGGGGCAAAATGCACTTCAATTTGAAACATATCGCGATCTGAGGGCGGGAAAAACTGCTCGGTGAGTTGTCCTGCCCCAAAAAAACCGGCAACAGGGAGTATAAAGACCAGTAGTAAAGTGAGTATTGGTTTTTCTAGGCTACGTTTTAACGTTGCTTCAAAGCGTTTACTGAGTTTAGGTGTGCGTATACCTTGATAAAAGATACCAGTACGCTGTTCGTTATTGATAAATTGCCCTGCAAATACCACCACTAAAGAGTGTGAAATCAGGTATGAACCAATTAAGGCAAAAATAACACTTAAGGCAATACCGCCAATAAACTCTCCTGCAGCACCTGGCATCAACACAATCGGTGCAAACGCTAAAATAGTTGTTAGAGTTGAGCCAAGCAGTGGAAGCCAAAAATGTGCCACGGCTTTTTCTACTGCGGCTAAAGCTGTTAGGCCTTGTTGGCGAAAGCGCTGAACAGCATCGGTGATCACAATGGCGTTATCAACCATAATGCCCAGGGCCACGACTAAACCGGTAACCGACATTTGATGAATAGGTAAGCCATAGAGCTGCATACTTACTAACGTAAACAATACGGTTAAAGGTAACGCGGTGCCGACAACTAGAGCAGCTTTAAAACCTAAAGTGATAAATAGTACCACTAGAATAAGCACAAACCCCACGGTAATATTGCTGAGTAAATCGGCTAAACGAGTTTGGGTATAACCGCGTTGATCAAAAATATCTTGGAGTAAAATTTGGCTTGGTAAGTCTTGGCTAAAGTTATCGATGGCGACATCAACACGCTTAGAAAAAGTATCGATACGCAAGTTTGGTAACATGCGGATCGCAATATAAATACCGGGTTTTCCATCAATTAATGCAATTTCGTTCACGGGTGTTTTTACTGATCGAGTAATTTGGGCTACATCAGAGAGTTGATATTGCCCTGCATTTTGATTACTACTTAGTGGAATTGCGCCAATGCGAGCAATCGAGTCAAACGCACCGGTCACTTCAATTTGCATTTGCGATTTGTCATTTGTAAGGGTACCAGCGGCTACTTTTGCATCTGCACCTTGAATAGCTGCATGAATATGCGCTAAAGGAATACCGGCTAAACTGGCTTTTTGTTGATCAACCGCAACTAAAATTTCCTCATCAACTTGGCCAAAAAAATGCACCAACTCCACACCCGAAACATTACGCAATTGATTTTGCAGCTCTTTTGCATAGCGATTAACCGTTGCTAATGTGGTTATATCGTCATTGGCGTTAAGCGATAAGATACGAGTATAAGCATAGCCACGCTCGTCATCTAGTAGCGGTGATGAAGCATTTACTGGCAACTGGTTGTTGACATCACCTAATAAATCACGCATTCGCGACCAAATGGGTTTAACGTTCGTGACTTCGTCTTTTAGCTCAATGGTGATCACTGAGAGCCCAGGACGAGAAATCGACGATAAATGCTTTACTTCAGCTTGGGATTTTAGTTTTTGTTCGATTTTTTCACTTATTTGCACCTCAACTCGTTCAGCACTGGCGCCAGGTAAAGCGGTGGTTACGATAGCGATACGATTAGTTATTCGAGGATCTTCACTGCGTGCTAAGCCACTGATCGCAGCTAAACCACTAACGATAAGTAACGCCACTAAAAGCGCTTGGACACGCCCGTGATTAAATAAATAGCGGATCATCACAGCACCTTGGTTGGTTGATTTGCAACAACATTAACCGAAATGTTGGCCGACAGCTTATGCATGCCATTGGCAACAATTTGCGCACCATTGTGTAATGGGGCGCCAATAAACGCATAGCCATCATGGGCATAATAAAGCTGCACAATGATAGGTTTTAGTACCTTGTTTTTTATTTGATAAACCTGCCAAGTACCGCGCACACCATCGGCAAGGGCATCAAGAGGCACCCAAAAACCGCTTTGTTGCTGATATTGTTGCACTGTTAATTTTGCTAATTGACCAGCATAAACAACTGCGCTACTTGGCAAAGCAAAGCGCATTGTTAAGGTTTGTGTATGTGGGTCGATACTCGCTCCTTTACTGATAGATTGTGCAGTAAAGTTTTGTCCGGCAATCTCAATGTCCATGCTATTTTGGATGGTGCTTTGCAGTGTCAGTGGGATCCCCATGCTAACTTGCGCATGTTGGTTTTCGATTAAACGCACAATCGGTGTACTGGCTGCAACAATTTCACCTTGTGAGGCAAAGCGCTGGCCTAAAATACCGTTGAATGGCGCGGTTAAATGTGCCTTTTCAGTGCGGATACTGACTTCATTCAAGCTTGCTGCTATTGCGGCTAGTTCTGCGTTAAGTACAGCGATATTGGTTTTAACTTGGTCAAGTGCCGAGGTGGCCGAGTAGTTCTTTTTATCAAGTTCTGCTAAACGCTTTTTTTCAAGTTCAGCGAAGGTAAGTTGTGCTTGAATTCGTTGTTTTTGCGCCTGGAGTTTTTGTTCTTCGATAACTAAAAGCTGCGTATTTTGGCGTGCAATAATATCGCCTTGTTTTACTTGCTCGCCTTGATCAAAATAAATTTGTGCAATTTTTCCTGGAAATTCAAAACTCAACTTTGCATCGTTTTGTATGATCACTTTGCCACTAAGCGTACGTGTTTGATAATAGCCCGCCTCTTGTTGTACTGTGTAGGCAGCTACATGAACCAGACTTTCGCCGTAACATATAAATGGTGTGAATAAAATGAATGCACTAAGCAGATATTTTTTCATTATAATATCCTTATTTATCGCCATGTTAAATCAGCGTGGTTAGTCAGGTGCATTAAACACAGTTATGCTTTGTGCTAGACGCAGAATGATTTAGAATTGGACTCAAGAGTCTAATTTTGTATAAATATAAATCAATCAAACTAGACTGTCTAGTTTGATTTGAGGTGAAAATGGAAATAACTACCCTAAGTCGGTCAGAACAAAAACGACAACAAATTATTACAGCTGCAACGACCTTGTTCATGGATAAAGGCTTTCCTAATACCAGCATGGATCAAATTGCTAAATTAGCCCAAGTATCTAAACAAACGGTTTATAGTCATTTCAAAGACAAAAATAATCTATTTGTTGAAACTGTAACAGCGCATTGTTCCTCCTCAAACTTACGTAAAGAGCGTTTTGAGCCATCGCAAAGCCTTGAGGAAAACTTACTACGT
Organism: Pseudoalteromonas sp. SG41-2; assembly: GCF_014164535.1. Taxonomy (NCBI): domain Bacteria; kingdom Pseudomonadati; phylum Pseudomonadota; class Gammaproteobacteria; order Alteromonadales; family Pseudoalteromonadaceae; genus Pseudoalteromonas; species Pseudoalteromonas sp. SG41-2. The sequence continues at coordinate 37,668 of NZ_JACJFK010000014.1, forward strand.
GTTGTGACTAATTTTATTACACTGGTATTTTCACCCGAGGCATTGAAAGTATACGACACGTGCGTAGCGCACAAGGATGAATACCCTGAGTTGGCCTTATTGTTTTATGACGCTGCCCCTAAAGTAGTGATGCAGCAGGTAGAGGTCTGCTTATGTAGTATTGCACAGGCGGGCTTGCTTGATATCGACAACCCTAAGTTTGCCACGTTACAGTTACTGGGCATGGCCACAGGTGATTGGAAATTACGCCATGCACTTGGGCACGCAAAAATTAATGATGTACCGCCAGCAGCATATATTGAAGATTGCGTAAGGCGGTTTATTAAAATGTATCGCTAAGGCTTTTGAGTAACCACTTACTGCAATATAAATTCATCGATAGGTTGTTTAGTTAATTTACCTATTTGCTTAAAAATGAAAATAATTGCTCCGCCTAATAGCACCATAGTCGGCGCCACAATGACTGGGTAGCTTAACCAAGTCATACGTCCTAACTCTTCGGCATAAGCTGTGGTGCCTGGCATACTAACAACAATACTTTTTGCTAAAAAGTAGTTGAGTGTTGCAGATAAAAAGAACGCACTGGCAACAATAAAACCGGCAAGACGCATTTTTGCATCAAATACCGCGGTGTTGTTTTGTTGCTCTAACGAATGCATAAGTTTATCAATATCAAGCAATTCAGGATTAATTAGTAATTTACGGATCAGCGGATAAGGGGTGTACTGGCTGATCAATACAATCACACCAATAATTGCTGGTACCATCGCTTCTTTAATCGCGATATAAGCTGGGTCAAGTTCAAATAAACTGATACCGCCAGTAAGTAGTACGCTGATAATGCCAAGTACTGAGAAAAAGTTTACTTTGCCTGATTGTTTAAGTTCCCACAAACCAAATAACAGCGGAAAAGCAAGTGCTACCACTACTGCCCATACCGGGCCTAACGTATCAGGTGTACTAAAGCGGCTTAAAATCACCGCAGGTAAAATAATATTAAAAATTATATTACTGAAAAAATTACTCTTCTTTTTTGCCGCTGTCATTATGCATCAATCATTGGTATTCAATACATAAAGTATATACACAAGTTACTTTAAGATATAGACCCGCTGTGTTGCAGTAGTTACAAGTAAGTTTAGGATAATTTGCTTTATGCAGACTGCTTTAATGAATCTGAGATTTCATCACAGTGCTGTTTTAAAATTTCGATAGCCACTTTGGTTTTACCTGCCAAAATATCTCTTGCTGGGGTAATTGCATACACACTGTAGGTTGGCAGTTGCCAGTCAGTGCATAACTCAACGAGTTCTCCTTCTAGCAATAATGATTGTACTTCTGGCTTTGGTAAAATTGCATAACCAACGCCATCACACACTAATTGAATAATACTGTGCATGTTATTAACCACGATACGTGGTTTTGGGAGCGCTTTTTTTTGGCTGTTTAAACTATGCGTTAATGGGTGATCTGCAGTGCAATGCGAGATACGAGTATAATGGTTTAACTGCCAAGGCGACAGTGTGCAATGCTCAGCCAATGGGTGACTTTTATGTACACATAATACGAGTGGCCACTTCGCCAAAGGCCGAGCAACTAAACTTGAATCATCCAGCGGGCCAATCGCTATAGCCAAATCAGCGCCCGACTTTATTATATCAAGGGGTTCGTCAGATAAAGTCAGTTGCACATCAAAATAAGGGTACTGGTTGGTTAATTTTTTAAGCGGTTCACTTAATATTCCGCCACCAAATCCAACCGGTGCTACTAACTTTAATTGACCACTAGGGCTGTTTTGTAAAAATTGCAGCTTTTCACCAGCTTGTTTTGCAGCGGTGAGGATGGTTACACAGCTTTGATAATAAATCTCGCCAGCCTCGGTGAGTGTCAGTTCTCGTGGACTGCGATTAAATAAGCTCAACTTAATATCAAGCTCTATTTGTTTGATTTGTTGGCTAATTGCTGATGTGGTCATGGCAAGATCAACTGCGGCTTTACTCATACTACCCGTTTCAACAATGCGCACAAATACAGTTAATGCGCGAAGTAATTTTGTATTCATTTGGTTAAGTCTTACTTAATACTGTTTTAAGAAAATACACATTGTAGAAAAAGGAACATCTCACTACCATGCAAACGCTAATTATTATCATTTAAACTGCATTTGTCACGGAGAAAAATCATGAACACGGTAAGTTGTAAGTTAATACCGTTAACTAGCGCCATTTTAACCGCGCTTAGTTTATCCAGCTCAATAGTGTTAGCTGATGAAACGAAACAAGATATGGAAGTTATCGTGGTATCAGCGTCAGGTTATGAGCAAATGTTAAAGGACGCGCCAGCAAGCATCAGTGTGATTGATCGCGCAGATCTGGAAAAACGCTTTTATCGTGACTTAACCGATGCAATGACCGATGTTCCTGGAGTTGTGGTTACCGGCGGTGGCGATCGCAAAGATATAAGCTTGCGAGGCATGGCTAGCCAATACACATTAATTTTAGTTGATGGCCAGCGACAATCATCACGTGAAACAAGGCCAAACAGTGATGGACCAGGTGTTGAAGGTGCATGGACACCGCCAATCTCTGCAATTGAACGCATTGAAGTGATACGTGGGCCTATGTCGTCCTTGTATGGCTCAGACGCTATCGGTGGGGTGATAAACATTATTACTCGAAAAACACCCCTGCAGTGGTATGGTGAGCTGCGTTTAGACAGTACAGTTCAACAAAGTAGCGACTCAGGTAATACTAATCAAGGTAGTTTTTTCGCAGCTGGTGGACTTGTCCCAGAATTATTAGGTGTGCAATTATATGGGCAGTTTTCAAAACGTGACGAAGATAACTTTACTTCAGGCTTTAGGGGCAAAGAGCAAAGTAACCTTAAAGCAAAGTTTATTTTAACGCCAAACGATAATCACGAAATAATGCTAGAGGTTGGCAGCGCGCAGCAAAAATTTGAAAACACACTGGGTAAAACAGTTGAACCATTGGCGCCGGGTGAAAGCTGTGGCCGAAGAGGTTGCCCAGAATCATCGACAACAGAGTATGAGCAACAAACTTACTCGTTAACCCATAACGGTTATTATGACTTTGGTAACTCGCGCAGCTATTTAAAATACGATAAGTACGATAATACTTCTCGTGAAATGTTTGTTGAAAACACGGATGCGCAAACCAGTTGGACTTTACCGATTTTTGCCGGTCATAACGCGACGCTTGGTGCAGCCTACTTAAAAGAAGTGCTTGATGATTACACGAGTAATAGGATCAGCGAGTTAACCCATGTAGAAAATAAACAGTGGTCGGTATTTGCTGAGGATGAGTGGAGCACCAGCGACAAATTTAAGCTCACCACAGGTTTGCGTTACGACCACGACGATAATTTTTCAGGCCATTGGAGTCCACGTTTATATGGTGTTTATACCGCCTCTAAGGCTATCACTATCAAAGGTGGTATTTCGACAGGTTTTAGAGCGCCTAATATTCGTCAATCAAATGCAGACTGGGGACAAGTAAGTCGAGGCGGCAATATCTATGGCAACCCAGATCTTAGTCCTGAAAAGTCATTGAATTATGAAATGGGTATTTATTACGATCCACGTGGTGATTACACAATCTCAAGTACGGTGTTTTACAATGAGTTTGATGACAAAATTACGCGAATTGCATGCCCACTTACGCAATGCACGGATGGCCAAAATCAGTTTGGTTCAGATCCGACAACCTATGTAAATGTTGATGAAGCCGTGACTCAAGGGTTTGAATTTTCAGTTTCTTACGACTTAACCAGCGATTTAGGTTTAAGCGCTAATTACACTTATACCGATTCTGAGCAAAAAACCGGGCAATATAAAGGCAGTCCTCTCAATCAGTTACCTAAACATATAGTGCAAACATCGTTAAACTGGCAGCCAAGCGATAAGTTAGGGGGGTGGTTACGTGTGCATTATCGTGGTGAGGAAAGTCAACCAACCACAGGACCTTCACAAAGCAGCCTAATTGCACCTAACTACACGTTAGCCGATGTGGGTGGTAATTATGTTTTGACTAAAAGCGTAAAGTTAGGCTTTGGTATTTATAACCTATTTGATAAAGATATCACTGAGAATGAATATGGTTATGTCGAAGACGGACGCCGTTATTGGGCATCGCTCGGGTGGCAGTTTTAATGCATACCACTTAGTAACCCCTGCTTAGGTTAAGTAATAAGGTCTCAATTGAGGCCTTATTTTATAAATGGAGCTTTATAACTAACTGAAAATATAAATAAACTATTGCTGATGAAAAGTTTCTACTCTAAAGTTAGGGTAGCGTGTGTTTCTATTTCGAAGTTTGCAGCAATGTGTTTGGCTTTTAGGCTAGGCTGAGCTTATGTAGTGTGGTAATTCCCCATAAATAGGCGATAACGCAGCATAACTGGCAAACATACTATGCTCTAAGTGTTAAACCTAAATTGAACAAATTTTAATCCCGAAAGGTCAGTCTCCTTAGTAAGGTAAATATTTAATTACACGCTATAATAATTAACCAATATGAAGTGGTTAGATAAGATTTTTTAGCTATAGCATCTGTCGCTATGCAAAATAATACGAGGTATTTATTTGAATTTCCTTCGAAGCTTCCATGATATTGTATCTGATCAAAGTCAAAGTTTTGACGAGAAAACGCATAGTTTGCTCAAGTTTGGGCTTGATGTATTTAATTTAGATATCGCGATTGTTAGTAAAATTGAACAAAATATTTATACCGTGCTCTACGTTATAACACCTGATAATTCTTTAGCTTCTGGTACAACGTTTGATTTAGAAGGCACTTATTGTGTACATACACTCGCAGCAAATGCCGCGCTTACTTTTCATAAAGCGTCGAGTAGTCGCATTGCAAACCACCCATGTTACCTAAATTTCCAGCTCGAATCTTATATTGGGGCGCCAATAAAAGTCGGTTCAAATGTATTCGGTACAGTTAACTTTTCATCACCGGCTGTATCAACTCCCTTTTCACAACAAGCCCATGACTATGTTGAGTTATTTGCACAATGGCTGGGTGCTGAGTTTGCCCGCAAGATCACCAATGAACAGCTTATTAAAAACAACAATACGCTGTTAAAATTAGAGGCTGTAGCAAATATTGGCACGTGGGAAGTTGATTTACTCACTGATAAAGTCACTTGGAGCGAGCAAACACGACGTATTTACCAAGTTAGTGATAGCTATGTTCCTGATCTTAATGCTGCGACTGAATTTTTTAAAGCAGGAGAAAGCAGAGAAAGCATCGTTAATGCAGTGCACTCTGCAATACAAAGTGGCGAGAAATGGCATCTCGACCTCGAACTTGTTACCGCTAATGGACAGACTTTGTGGGTATCAACATTTGGTGAAGCTGAATTATTAAATGGTCGATGTGTGAGGTTATTTGGTACCTTACAAGACGTGACTGAATCGGTCATGCTTCGCGAAGAGTTAAAAAATAAAAAAGCAGAAGCAGAGCGTATGTTAGAAGATAGAAGCATGCTACTAGCTAAAATAAGTCACGAACTCAGGACACCATTGAACGGCATAACCGGAATGTTAACTACGCTATTAGGTGAGCGCCGTGAAGATAAGAGAGTTGAAAAACTAAAGATAGCTTTGCGTAGCGCGGATATTTTACTGAGTATAATTAACGAAGTGCTCGACTTTTCAAAAATAAACCACGGTGAGTTAAAACTCGAACCAAATCATTTTTTATTAAAAACAATTTTTGTTGATCTTGCTTCGTTGTACATTCCATTGTTTAGAGATAGTAAGGTTGATTTTCAAACAAATATAACGATAGCAGATGACTGTTGGGCTTATTGCGATAATGCTCGGCTGAGCCAAATTGCGTCAAACTTATTAAGTAACGCGTTAAAATTCACTGACGAAGGCTTGGTAAAATTTAATGCTGATGTGAATGTAGTCGGTGATAAATTAGCCTTGCATCTTGAAGTGTGTGACAGCGGAAGGGGGATGACTAACTCATTTTTAGATTCATTGTTCTCACCTTTTACACAAGAAATAGACGCCAAAAAGAGTAAAGGTGGTTCCGGCTTAGGCTTGGCAATCGTAAAAGAATTGATTGATTTTATGGGGGGGACAATAACGGTTGATAGTACTTTTAATCAGGGTACGACATTTATCGTGGATATCCCACTTGCAGTCGGCGCAGTACAAATCGAAAATAATCCTCGGGTAAACGTTGTCATAGCGGCAACTAATTTATCGGTTTTAGTTGTTGATGATAACCAAATAAACCGATTGGTACTGGACGCTTCGCTTGAAAAATTAAATATTAAAGCCGATTTTGCAGTTGATGGCGAAGACGCAATTTTAAAGTGTAAGCAAAAAAAATACGATCTTATTTTTATGGATTGCGTGATGCCGCAGCTGGATGGACTTGAGGCCACTAAAATTTTGCGAGCACAACATATTTGTCCTTATGCAGATACCTTAATAGTGGCATTAACTGCAAATACATCATCTACCGATAAAGTTGCGTGCAAAGAAGCTGGCATGGATATGTTTATTTCAAAGCCTTTTAAACTACATTCGATTGAGGAAGCGGTAGTTAATGCTGTAGGAAAGAACAAAACTAAAGAAATAAGCTAGTTTATTAACAGAGAAACATAACGTGGCCTAATATTTGTATGTTTTTTAATGTGGTATTTGATAAAACGCACTATGATTAGTTTTATTATCGCAATATATTATTATTTCTTTATAGCTCTCAACAGCAATGAACCGTATCCTAAGATACGTTATACACTATTACGCAATGATTGATTGCTTAACTGATGGGTACTGTAAATAAATAATAAAGACTGTATTTTTACTGTTTGAGGCATGGAGTTGAATGAAAAATAGTGGTGTGATTTGTCTCTCGGATGTACTTGAACTGATGCTTGACGCTGTTTGCGTGGTTGACAAGCAAGGGGTATTTGTTTTTGTGAGCGCGGCTTTTAAAGACATTTTTGGTTACGAGCCTTGCGAAGTAATTGGTAAACCAATGCTCGACTTTGTTTATAAAGAAGATATTGAGATCACGCTTGACGCAGTAAATACGTTATTATCTGGGGGCTCTAAACCGCGCTTTGAAAATCGTTGGGTGAGAAAAGACGGGCGAGTGGTGCATATATTATGGTCTGTCCGCTGGTCTGATTCACATCAGTTCAGAATTGCTGTTGCTCATGATATCACCGAGCGCAAAAAATTTGAAAAGCAATTACAACATATGGTGGGACATGATCAGTTAACTGGGTTGCCCAATCGCATGCTGTTACTTGACCGAATTCAATCAACATTAACGAAAGCTGACCGACAGCAAGTTGAATTATCGCTACTATTTATAGATTTTGATGGTTTTAAAGAAGTTAATGATTCATATGGGCATCAATGTGGTGATCGATTATTACAAGCCATTGCTGCTCGGCTGCAAGGGTGTATTCGAGGATCTGATACTGTTGGGCGTTTAGGTGGCGACGAATTTTTAGTCTTACTTCATGGGATTAGCTTACGCTCAGACGTACATAAAACAGCTGAAAAAATCCGCAAAGAGTGCGAACAAGCTTTTGTGATAGATGAACATTCATTACAGCTTTCAGTCAGTATCGGTATCGCCAGTTATCCTGAAATGGGCGAGAATGAACAACAACTTATTCAACATGCAGATCAAGCAATGTATGTTGCAAAAAATGCAGGGGGTAATCGTATTGTCTAAACACGTTACTCCCCTTTGATCAAAATCAACATTTAGCTTTATAACTAATATTTTTACGTCTTTTTTGGTTTGTTAGTTGCTGTCTTTACTTGTAGACATTGAACTGCCAACCGATGCAACTATCACCAAAAGAATGGCTAACCATTGCCAAAGAGTTAATAACTCGCCTAAAATTATAAAGCCAGCAAGTGCCGCAATAGCGGGCTCTAAGCTCATCATAATACTAAACCCTTGTGCAGGCATATTACGCAGTGCAACCATTTCCAGCGTATAAGGTAGGGCACTTGACATAATAGCAACCAATAAACCTAAAGGGATCACTTCCCAGCTTAGTAGTGCACCACCTTGAGAAATAGCACCATAAGGCACTAATATAAGCGCCGCGACACTCATACCAAGGGCAACAGTCATCCCGCCAGAGCTTTGATTACCCGTTTTTTTGCCAAATAAGATATAGCCAGCCCAACACGCACCAGCTCCCAGTGCCAGAATCACGCCCAGTAGATCGAGACTTTCTTCACCTTTCATATCCGGGAGCAACATTACGATCCCCGATATAGCACAGGCGACCCAAAATAAATCTCGCTTACGTCGCGATGATAGCAGCGCTACCGCTAACGGGCCGGTAAATTCAAGGGCGACCGCAATCCCCAATGGAATACGCGCAATGGCGTAGTAAAAAAAAATGTTCATACCGCCTAAGCATAAGCCATAAACAATAATTGGCATGCGTTGACCCAGTGGCGGAAAGGCGCGCCAAGGTTTAAACACTAAGCACAATATCGTTGCTGAAAAACCTAAACGAAGTGCGGTTGTCCCTTCAGGGCCAATTAATGGAAATAGTTGCTTAGCAATTGAAGCGCCTGACTGAATAGTCACCATGGCAAGTAATACACATATAACAGCAATGAAAAAAGGAGAAATAACTCGAGACATAACGTATAAAAAATGAAAAAGGAAATTATCTGCAGAGTGTACAGATTAATGTAACAATTTAATATATTTGCGATAAATAGCAGCCATTAAGTGATGCAGGCTCACGTATTAAACAATGCGTGAGCCTTTATTTACCTTATGAACTCTATTGTTTTGTGATCCAGAATTACTTTATCTTTAATGGGTTTTTGCTTTAAGCGTTTAGCGATAAAGAAAAACATAACTGAGAAAAGTGTGGCTATAAAATCAACAGAATAGCTTTCGTAATAGGGGAGCAGAGCTAAATTATTCAGGCCTTGAATAACACTCGAGATGGGTAAACATACGGTTAAAATCGATAATGTTATTAAGCCAGTATAGCTTGCTTTATTAGCGCCTAGTGTAAAGCAGTAGGCTAAGGAAATAAAAAAAACAACATAATAACACTGCATATAATGGTGATTAATGTTATTTATCAGTATGTTACTCCATTTTGCTAACAATAATACTGCAACAACAGCGAGCATGGATCCTAAACACACGCCAATCGTTAACTTTGCCATAATATGTGTGCCGGTTTTATTTGCATCTTTTTTCATTCGTTTGTCTATCCATAATAAGTTGCCTGAATAAAAAAGCAATGCGCCGAATAGTCCCATTATAAAGTAAGCCCAGCGACCCCACTCACCGCCATATGTTCCAAAATGCAGTGAAAAGATACTCGCGACAAAATTGCCCCAGAAGCTTTCTTCACCCTGTGGGTAAGTTGATCCGCTGATCTCTAAAGTATACGGGTTCATAAATAAATAATCCGTATCAGGTCCACGTACCACTGCAGAATCATTACTCATTTTAAATACAGCGGAAGGGGACGCTAAATTCAATCGACTGTAGCTAATATGTATTGGCTCATAGCCTGTAGCATAGCCCTTAGCCGCTAGTATTTGTGTATCAATACGTTTCAGTTCGCTGATGTTATAAGCGTGTGTTGCGGTTGGGGGACGCTCAAATAGTGGTTTGTCACCATAAAACTGGGCCAAACCATCATAAATTAAGTCGTGAAAAGCAAATACAATAACAGTAAACGCAATGATCAAATGAAAGGGCAAACTCGCAACGCCAATAAGGTTATGGCTATCTAACCAAAAGCGACTCGGGCCTTTTTCTTTTCGCAGCGCAAAAAATGTTTTTACCAGTGTTGGTAAAAGGATAATTACACCGGACACCAAGGCTAAAAAATACAGTCCTGCAGCAATACCAAGAATGTAAACGCCAGATTGGTCGTGGCCAATTTCACCAATAAAGCCTGCGGTACGGTGTAGGTAATCGATTAAATCAGCAAGTTTATGTTCTGCTTGATCAGCAATTATCAGCTTTTGATCTTCATCAAGATATGCTGTTTGCTGTTGATTATCTAGGTGCATGCCACGAGCTTGACCTTGTGTATACCACGACAGTGGCGCAGCTGTTGTTAAAAGGTCGAGTTCAAAACCTTTTGCCATTTGCTCAGGATAAACAGTGATGGCTTTGTCGACTAAGCTTTGATAGTTTGTAGTAGTGGGATCGGTAAGTGGTGCAGTAGTTGGCTCTGCCCATTGTTGGATTTCATGTTTAAACATGGTCAAACTACCAGCATAAAAGCCGATGAAAAGTACTAAACCTGCAATGATCCCCGTCCATGTATGCACACCTTGGTAGGTGCGTAAAATATCGGCTCTTACTTTCATAATCCACCCCTTAACAGCAAAAATAAACTATACAAGATAACATTTGCTCCACCGAGTATGAGCCAAGCTTGCCTCGCTGAATTAAATAAATAAGTAAAACTAAAGAGCGTGAGCCATAAAATCGGGATCATCCACATATTAAATTGAACCTTGTCTTGGGCATCAATTCCGCCTGGGCCGTACCAAGCAAAAAAAGCAATCAGAATATAAGCCAGCGCTAAACCCAGCAATACACCAGCTAAACTTTTACCAAGCCAAGTTGGTTGAATTTTTTGTCTTTGCTCAGATGTCATTTCTTAGCCCTTTCACTTTAATTAAGCTTGCAAATGGCATGACCATTAAAGCGAGCATCAGTATTAAAATAATAAAGAAGCTTGCTGCTAATTTAGACAGTGTAGAAAAAGAAATGATAATTGCAGTTATAAACAGCATTAGCGCAAGTGTACGCCAGTGTTTAGAAATAGGTTTAGTAAGTAATCTTTGATGGCGATTACTGCAGTAGAGCACAGTTATAGCAATGAGTAAGATAACAATAACGGTAAATTGAGACATAAGAGCAATAATAGTTTATTTTTAATGCCATTCTAAATGATAAGTAAACTCAATTGCAATACTGTAGTTGATATGGTATTTTTTCGCGCAATTTAAAATGTCTCAAAAAAAGGAAATTATTTTGGCTGCTTTATTTAAACGCAATAAGCTTTCACTGCTTATTGCCAGCGCGCTGTTATTTACTCAAGCTCAGGTATTAGCAGATGATGAGGGTAATCGCGAATCAATCGATACTATCGTTGTTACGGGTGAAAAAATAGCAAAATCACTTAAAGACACTATTACCTCAGTTGCGGTCGTCGATAAGTCGTTATTAGAAAATGGTCAGCTAGCATCTGTTTCAGAAGCGCTTGCAGAAATGGCGAATGTAGTGGTGTTAACGGGGTCAGTTCCTGATATGCGTGGTGTGTCAGGTAACGGTGGAGCAACAGGGTTTAATTCGTTTAGTGGTGGCTCTAAAGCGCGAGTATCAACGTTAGTTGACGGTGTAGGTCAGCCGTTTGTCGCTGATTTAACCGGTGATACTGGTTTGTGGGATATGGAGCAAATAGCAGTGTATCGAGGTCCACAATCAACAAGTAATGGTCGTAATAGCATTGCTGGCGCTGTTTATATGACAACCAAAGCACCGACTCAAGACTTTGAAGGCGCAGTGCGAGTCGGTTACCGCAATCAAGATAGCTACCTTGACACCGCAGCCGTTGTTTCCGGTGCATTAGTTGAAGATCTACTTGCTTTTAGGTTATCGACTCAATATGTTGATGGTGAAACTTACAGTAACCCAACTGTCTATGAAACAAATCCGACAGATCGCGATCTAAATAAATTAAACACCTCAAGCACCCGAGCAAAATTACTTTATACTCCATTTGATGATCTATCAATTCAACTAAGTTATTCAAACTACAGTGAAAAAGGAAATTCTGGTCGTCATTATTATGAAGGTGACAACCCATCTGATTATATACCACTGTTTCAACGTATAATGGATACAGATTCAGATACAACACAAATCGATTTTGAATATAAGATTGATGAGAACTTCTCTGTGGATCTGCTGGTGGCATATATGGATTATCATTGGGCGTTTGATGCTTATGAGCCGCTAGCAACAGCAGAATCTGATGTTACTATGGATGAAAAAAATATTACCATTGATGGTAAATTAAACTTCGGTCTTAGTAGTGATTTTTACTCAGGTTTTATTGGCTTAGCTTATTTCGATCGAGATCAAGATTTCGACAGTACTGGAGCAACAGATTATTTTGGTGATGATAGCAGTGATTCGATAGCTATTTACTCAGAGGCAAGCTTCAACCTAACAGATAAGTTAATAGTAACAGGTGGCTTGCGGGTTGAACATGAAAGTCAACTTCGTAACTTTAACATGGCATTTAGAGGCGATACCTTAGCTGAACAGCTAGATGATTCTAATACTATTAAATTACCTACCTTAGCTATTCAATACAAAGTTACCGAGGCAACTACTTTATCAGCCAGTGCGCGGCGTGGTTATAATTCCGGCGGTGGTGCACTCGACTTTAATGCTGAAGATTATTATTACTATGATGAAGAAACTGTTAATACCTATGAGGTAGGCACACGTAGTGTATTAAATAACGGCGACATTAATATCAGTGCAAATGTCTTTTACAATAACTTTGACGGTTATCAGGCATTAAGTTCAGATCGTAGAATTACTAATATCGATGACGCTCATAGTTATGGTTTAGAGCTTGAGGCTTACAGTATGTTAGGTGAGCAATGGCAGTTACATGCTGGTCTAGGATTGTTAAAAACAAAAATTGACGCATCTACAACGTATTCTGAAGCGGTTGGTAACGAACTTAATTCAGCCCCTTCATTTACAGCCAGTTTAGGTCTGTCTCATTGGTTTACTGACAACCTTAAAATCAATGTCAGTGCAAATTATGTCGATGAGTATTACGGTGATCTTACTAACAGTGAAGAGCGCATGGCAGGTGATTACACTATTACTCGCGCTACAATAAGCTATGACACAATGAATTGGTTAATTAGCGCTTATATTAATAATGCCTTTGATGAACAAGGTTATACCAGTGTAGAGCCTGTAAGTGGCAGGTATCCAACTGGTTATGTCTCTGTTGTTAGCCCACAAACATTAGGTGCTTCAGTTACTTATCGTTTTTAGCTACTCTAAAACCTTAGGCTGTTGCTGTATAAAAGCCTGAGGTTTTTAATCCAGAGATCCGTTAACTTAATTTAAACTTATTTATTTGTGTATTTAAATTAATCGCAACTTGCGCGAGTTCACTAGACGAAGACGAAATTTGTGCGGTTTGCGACTTCGACTGCATACTGGCATCTTGAATACCAGTTAAGCGTTCAGCTATATCTTCGGTTACTTGTGCTTGTTGCTCGGATGCAGCTGCAATGGTTCGGTTTGCATCTGAAATTAAGCGCACTTGGGTGCTTATTTCTTTGAGCATTGAGCCCACTTTTTCTGAGTTTGATACTGCGTCTTTAACCCGCGTATCACTGCTACGGATCCGTTCGGTTACAGCGTTACTTGCAGACTGTAAGCTATTGATTTTTTGTTGTATCTCAACTGTTGAGCTTTGTGTTCTGCTCGCTAATGTCCTTACCTCGTCGGCAACGACGGCAAAACCTCGACCTTGTTCGCCAGCTCGTGCGGCCTCAATTGCAGCATTAAGTGCTAATAGATTAGTTTGTTCAGCAATATTGCTGATCACATTTAAGATCACCGCTACTTCGTTAACTGAAGATTCGAGATCATTTAAATCATTAATTGACTCGGTTAATATTTCAGCAACCGATTCGACAGAATGAATACTCTGATTAACGACATCGATCCCTGCTTGTGTTTTAGCATCTGCATCTCCTGCGTTTTGAGCCGCTTCAGAGCAGTTTTTTGATACTTCTTTGACGGCGGTGGAGTTTTCATATACTGAACTTGAGATCACCTCAATTGCTTGACTCTGCTCGTCATTAAGCAGTCTTGCCTGCTGTGCAATAGAATCTAGCTCGTTTGCAGCAATTTGGGCTTGTTGGGATTGCGAGTTAATTTCTGACAGTAAGGTAGATAGTTTATCGATCATAATATTAAAACTGGCTGATAACTCTGCAATTTCATCGTTACCGGAGTGAGCAATTTTATGCGTTAAATCACCATTGGCGATTCGTTGTGCTTCATTGACTAATAGCGTGGTTGTCTTTATTACGCGCTTCTCAAGCTGTAAGTAGCATAAAATTAAAATAGTGATTATAACTAATACCATCACAATACTAATAAGGCTTAAATTAGCAACACGATTGTTATTATTCATTACTTCTTGCAAGCTGCTGTTTTCTACCGCAGCTAAAAATTCTTGCACCGGTGTCTGTATTTTAGCTACTTCATCCATATATCCCTTATCGGTTAGCAGTCCTATTGCCTGTACCCACTGTTTTGATTCGCTCGTATTTAATAATGATGGTGATTGCCCAGCAAAACTACTTACCAATTGAAAAGCTTGTTCTTCAGTGTTGACTAACTGCAAAGAGAGCGAGTTAGATTTATTTAGCAAAGCAAGTTCTTGTTCATTTACATTAAATTCTTTTAAGCGATCAATATAAGATTTTTTACGACCGTCTAACCAGGGTTCAGTTCCTTCAATTTGATTTACAAGTTCATAGTATTGTTTTTTATAGCTAGGTTGTAGGGTGACAACATATTGTCGGGCGAGTTCTGTTAGCTCGATAGAGTTGGAGGCCGACAGCTTAGCAAAATGACTTAGCTGATAGCGTTGCTGAGCTGATTGTTGACTATCAGATAATCCTGTTTTTAACAGTAATATGATAATGAGTAGCCCTGCTGCAATTGTGATTGCTAGAGCAAAAACAGTTCTTAGCATTAATCTTATTGTCAAAATTGCCTCTGATGCGATTTAATAATAATGCTAAATAACTATAGAATATAATTTCAATTAACTAAAGAATTCATGAATTTTATTTGCAAACTAGGAAGATTTGGATACGCATTAAATTAGTGAGCAGATTGCAAGAGTATGATAAAAGTGACAACAACATTGACAAGCCTCAAAGCATTGAGGCGTTGTTTTGCGTGAATAATATTTTGTAGCTTATAGTTGGTCGGCTGGATAAATAACACCAAGTTGCTGTCTTGCTTTATCAAGTACAGCCATCACATTGATACTTAGTTGATGGGTATTGATAGGTGATTCGAGTTGTCCTGCGTTGGCAATTGTAATGAAATGGGCAACTTCGTGGCGCATAAAGTGTTCATCAAATGGCTGTGATAATTCTTCAACACTGCCATCATTAGCAATAAATTGTATCTGTTTTAATAACGAAACGGCTTCAATTCTGATACGGCCCAGCTCACCTTGGATTTCTGTAAAATTATCACCTTGAGATATTTTTGAATAACTGATCACTGCTTGCTTATCACTATAATTTAGTAATACATCACCAGCACCATCTACCCCTGTTTCAAGTAATACTCCACTGGCTTTTACCGTGTTTGGTGCACCCCAAAGTGCAATCAAGATATATAGCGGATAAACCCCTAAATCGACGAGCGCACCATTAGCGAATGCTGGCAAAAAGGTGTTAGGGCGCTCACCATTTTTGTATTTATCATAGCGTGATGAATATTGACTATACTGACCTATGTATTTACGTGGCGTCCCAATTTTGGCAATGGCTTGTTGTAAAACGGCAAAGTTAGGCAAGTGAGTGGTCATCATCGCTTCCATATAAAGGCGATTATTTTGTTTTGCTGCGTCCACTATCGCGGCTAATTCTTGGCTATTTGCTGCTGCAGGTTTTTCACCTAACACGTGTTTTCCTGCATTTAAACAGGCCACAGCATAGCTTTTATGCAAACTATTGGGGGCTGCTATATATACAGCGTCTACACTGTCGTCGCTGCATACTTGCTCAATAGTCGTAAATACTTTTGCATTTTTTATAGCGTGCTTAGCTAAAAATGCATGACCGCTTTGTTCGGCTCGCGAACATACGCCATATAATGAAAACTCACTGACTGTTTTAGCCGCTGCAAGTAAAGTATCGCTAATAAAATTAGTGCCGACTATCACAAAATTCATGGTCACTCCTGATTGTTGAATTGTGCAAGCCAAGCTTGCCAGTCTGCCTCAAAGCCTAACATTTGTTGGTGCTTTTTAGCTAATAGGTGTTTTTGTTTATCTTCACTGGCTTGAAATGGACCTACTCGGCACAGCGAACAGCTATCAACTGCTAAGTAGCTTGGTATAGTTAATCGATTATGGAGTTCAGTCGTTTCTTTGGGGCTGAATACATAAGTGGTGCCACTGGTGTCTTTTACGTGTTTGTCACGATCAACATTACGGATTTTATAGCCAGGGAAAGGACTGATATCAAATGGCATTTGGCCGATATAGCGTGATGCTAAGCCATAATTTAAGCTGCCTTCAATATTCCACTCACGATATGGTTTAACATCTTTTGAGGTGATGTAGCACAACATTGGGCCATTGTTATCAAGAGCATAGCTGGTGGCATATTTAATATATTGGTGTAGCAAAGCCCGGTTGAGGGTGTTCATACTGGTTGTTTGGGTGTTTTCACGATAAGCACTCTCCCCGACAAAAGCAGGAATAAGCGGAAATTGAAAAATCACCACATCAAATAGCTCGCCATTTAAGCGTTGCCAGGCTTGTGGGTCAGTCACATCAAAACTATCAAGTACCGTAATGTGATGATCTTGCAGTGCATTTAGTGCGTTATCAGCATATTTGGAGGTGATCGTGGCTGCACTATCATAGGTAGAAGCAACTAACTTGGCCGGCTTTAGATCAGTAGATAAAGCATGAGAAAACGATAAGTCGCCATCGCCAACGGTAAGGATCCGCCAATTAGGATTTAAATACATTAATTCAATTATTCTAGTGGTGTGTTTTTAGCATCATGATCAATTAAACGTAAAAACGCTAAGCGAGTCTTTAGTCCTTCAATCGCGATTTGTTTGATAATTAAATTAAACGTGATTAATACTGCAAACGCAATATGAATAGGGCCATGAGTAAAGCCTGCGTCAGGATCGAAGAGCATTAAGCCAAACAGTAAAAAGAGTACCACGAGTGCAATTTCAAGCCATTGATTAGAATAAAACGATAATCGGCCTTCACTCTTATGATCTTTCTTGATTTGAATAGCACAAAAAAAAGGGATCACTTTAATTTTGAAATGAGCGCTTTTCTCAACATAGTTTTCACCGAGTTGATCAAGCTGTTGGCGCAATTGGTCTATCATTTTAGTTCCTCAAAAAGCAGTGCACGGATGGTACATTAATCCGTTTTAAAGGGCGAGCTAGTTAGGGTATAAACTAATGCCTATTACTAATATATGGCAAACAAACACCACTGAGGTTAATACAAAGCGCATTTTTTGATAATCAGCATGGTAGCTTTGCCATTGCGGGCTGGTTTTTTCAAATAGTAATACCAGCCAAAAACTAACCGCTAACCAAGCCAAGGTTATGTGTTGTGGTAAAAAAGCTAAAAAGCCAAGCGGTAAAATCGGTAGTATAGCCTTAATCGCATCTCGATAACTCTGTTGTCCAGCGTGCCATAAGTTACCACTCATAAAAGCCAAAATTGCAATACTATAAAAAGTAAAAAACTGCATATTAAAGTTATTACTACCGACTAATAACGGCCAACCGACACACGCTAAAAAGGGCAATAAGCCTAAATAGCCTAACTGGATATGATTGATGAATTTATTCATGGCTTACCCCAAAATTAACTAAAAATACGTATTCGCGATATTTTTCAGTGAGCATTGTAACATTAGACGCAAAAAAAGCTTTAGCCCTATCTGTCCAGATGACAATGACCGCTTCAGTCAATAAAATCGATTGAATTAATCTAAACAATCAATTTTATTAATTTTTATTTACACCTTATTGTATTACTCAAGCCAACGCAGCAACCTGCGTTGTTTACACTTTAAATAAACAAATGAGGAATACTATGAGCACTTCATTAATTAACACTAAATTACAACCTTTCAATGCAACGGCTTACCACAATGGTGATTTTGTTGAACTATCAGAACAAGATGTTTTAGGTAAGTGGTCTATTTTCTTTTTCTACCCAGCTGATTTTACCTTTGTATGTCCTACGGAACTGGGTGATGTTGCAGATCACTACGCGCAATTACAAGAAATGGGTGTAGAGGTTTACTCCGTATCGACTGATACTCACTTTACTCACAAAGCATGGCACGATACATCAGACACTATTGGTAAAATTACTTACCCTATGATCGGTGACCCAACAGGACGTATTACACGTAACTTTGGTGTAATGATCGAAGACGAAGGCCTAGCACTTCGCGGTACGTTTGTAATGAACCCTGAGGGCGAAATCAAAATCATTGAAACACATGATTTAGGTATTGGCCGTAGTGCCAAAGAACTAGTACGTAAAGTACAAGCGGCACAATACATTGCGACTCATGATGGTGAAGTATGTCCGGCTTCTTGGCAGCCAGGTGAAGAAACATTAGCACCATCGCTTGATTTAGTTGGCAAAATTTAAATCTACTATTACAAAGCATTAATATGCTTGAAGGCTCATCATCACAATTTTATTAAGCACATTAGCGTGATGATGGGCATTTTTGCTAAAACAAGGGTAAGTCATGTTAGATACCAACATTAAAAATCAATTAAAAAGTCACTTTGCAGCTATTGCTGATCCTGTTGAGCTACTTATCGCCTTGGATGACAGCAAAAAATCAATAGAAATTGACAATTTAGCCAACGATATTGCGTCGTTGAGCGACAAATTTTTGGTGCGAGATAATCCAGATAGTGGCGTACGCCGTCCATCAATAACGGTATCTTCACCTATTCGAGATAGCCAAATTACCTTTGCTGGTGTGCCGATGGGGCATGAGTTTACCAGTTTGGTATTAGCGTTGTTACATACGGGCGGGCATCCGAGTAAGGCGTCGGCTGCAGATCTTGACCAAATCAAGTCACTGACTCAGCCACTTGAGTTTGAAGTGTATATTTCATTAAGTTGCCAAACATGCCCGCAAGTCGTACAAGCGCTTAATTTAATGGCTGCTAATAATAGCAACATCAAAGCAACTATGATTGATGGGGCATTATTTCAAGATGAAGTAGAGCAGCGAAATATACTTGCAGTACCCGCGGTGTACTTAAATGGCCAGCCCTTTAGCCAAGGTGCGATGAGCTTAACTGATATTTTAAATAAAGTTGATAGTAAAGGGGCAGAGCGCCAAGCCGCTTCTCTCAATGAAAAATCACAATTTGATGTGCTTGTCGTAGGTGGTGGTCCTGCTGGTGCATCTGCAGCAATTTATTCAGCACGTAAGGGCTTAAATACGGGCATTGTTGCTGACCGGTTTGGTGGACAAGTAGCTGATACGCTAGCAATCGAAAATTTTATATCTATTAAAGCAACCGAGGGGCCTAAGCTCGTAGCTCAGCTTGAAGAGCATGTTAAAGAGTACGATGTAGATGTCATGCATAATCAACGAGCCGTCGCTCTTAGTTATAAAAATGGTTATGAAATCACGCTTGAAAACGGAGCTGTGCTCAGTACTAAATCGTTAGTACTGGCAACGGGCGCTCGCTGGCGTGAAATGAACGTAGCTGGTGAACAACAATACCGTGGTCATGGTGTAGCGTATTGTCCACATTGTGATGGACCGTTATTTAAAGGCAAACCTGTTGCCGTTATTGGTGGTGGTAATTCGGGTATAGAAGCGGCAATTGATTTAGCTAATATTGTTGAGCACGTTACGGTACTTGAATTTGCAGATACGTTACGCGCCGATGACGTCCTTATTCGTAAAGCCAATAGCTTAGAGAATATCACCATTATTAAGAATGCCCAGACTACAGAAGTACTCGGTGATGGTAAAAAAGTGACGGGCTTAAGCTATACTGACCGCACCTCAGGTGAGAACAAACAGTTAAACTTAGCCGGTATATTTGTGCAAATTGGCTTAATACCTAACACTGAATGGTTAAAAGACAGTAATGTTGAACTCAGTCAGTTTGGCGAAATAATAATAGATGCAAAAGGAGCGACATCTTTAGCGGGAGTATATGCTGCGGGAGATGCAACGACCACACCATTTAAGCAAATCATCATTGCGATGGGCAGTGGTGCAACAGCAAGCCTAGGGGCATTTGATTACTTAATTCGTCAAACACCTAGTGAAGAGCAACGCGTAGCATAAATCAAATTATAGTCTCTTGATATAACAGCTCCCACCCATAGCTGTTTGTTCACCCAAGCCGCCCTCTCCAAAGGCGGCTTTTTTGGATAAAAAATTGTGCTAGTATTTAGGCTTATTTTTTTAAAGAGTTTTAGCATGTATCAAGGAAGTTGTTTGTGTAACAAGGTCACAGTGCAAATTGATGGCCCGATCCAGAGCATTATTCATTGCCACTGCTCGTTGTGTCGTAAAGCCAGTGGCACTGCATTTGCAACCAATGGATTTATCTCTCGTGTTGACTTTAAAGTAACCAAAGGCAATGAGTGGTTAAGCAGCTTTGAATTTAAACCAGGGCGTATCCGCTATTTTTGTAGTGCATGCGGTAGCCCAATTTACAGTGAAAACCTTGATGATATAAGCAGACTAAGGTTGCGTCTGGGTATACTCGATAGTGATATTACAGAGCGGCCAATTAGTCATAATTTTGTCAGCTCAAAAGCGAATTGGGAGCAAATAAATGCTGATATCCCACACTATGATGGTTTTGAACCGACCCGCTAAGTTCGTTGGCTGATAGTGTTTTTATAATAAGTAAACTGGTAAATAGTCTGTGCCGCAACTCTCTGTTGCTTTTAAAGCAGTTGTTTCCCAGTACTTGTTCATTGGTACTGAGCCGCGGTTATAAATTGTTCAAAACTCTCACACCACACAATAACAGTGTTAAAGCGTGCAATATTAATATCGGCTGGCACCTTAATTATAAAACCATCGAATGTATTTATGCTTGCAACCCTTGTCATTGTGCCTTTATAGGCTAAAAAATCGGCTTCATTATCAATAAAGCGATTAGCTAAATAAAGTTGGTAATCTGGGCCTGGGCTCAAGGTGCCATCAAAAGAGATCATTGCATTGGTTAATCTGACTTGGCCGTTACCATAATGCAAAGCATCGGAGCCTGCGAGGTCAGCTTTGAATTCACCACTATAAAGTGCTTGCTGAGCATGTGTGGCTAGCTCAAGTTTGCTGGGGGATGGTGGGGCCGTTAAAATTGGCAGTGTGTATAACCCCGCAACAAAGCCAACACAAAATATCATCAGATAAACGACTACCTGCCACAATTTACGCATCATAATAAGACCTTATCCATGAGAGTATTCAGTATATAGGGCAAAACAAGCGGATGCCTTCATCTATAGTTATAAGCTAGCTTACAAAATTGGATTGGGCGAGTTCAATCTTCATTTAAGTATTTACTTTATTAGGGTGCTTGACCCTATTGTGAACTGACTTAGTTGTTAGCTCGCAATAAGTAATGTGAGCTATGGTGTCGCTAATTTAGGTGAAAAACTTTTCTCGATGATAATGCGAGATCTCGTTCTTTTTCACCAAAAAATTGTTGATAAAGCTGCGCAAACTTACCGTTTTTTTGAAGTTTTAGTAACCCTGCCTCTAACTCCATTAGTAAAGCATCGTTTTGTTTATGAGTGTAAAAATAATAATGACTCGGGTATTGCAACATGATCGTTGGTTCAATCATTAAGTTTTGATGCTGCAGTTTAGTCACCTCAGCGGCAATAGCTGATACAGAGCGAGGAAAATAATCTGCCAAACCTGTCTCGAGTGCTCTAGTCATGCCTTTATAATCTAGCTCACCATTAACAGTGAAGCCATTGCGGATAAGTACATCATAATCAGACCAACTTTGCTTTTGTAATGCGATTAAAGGCTTAAGCTGTGCTGAAGTTGATATTTCAGCGAAGCGCGGTTGTTGATTTTTATTAATTATTAGTAATCGCTTGCCGTGTAAACCTTGGTAAATTGACAATGAGGTATGATGTAAATCTGGGTAGCTAGTAGCAGGGAGCGATAGCCAAGCTAAATTAATACTGCTTGCTTTTGACAACTCTTCCACCACGCGTTTTTTATTCATTGGTCTAATGGAGTATATAAAATTAACCTGTTTTCCTTGCTCAGCAAAGGCGAGCGTTAACAGCGCATGAATATAGTGATTACGAGGGGTATCGGTGTTGCTGGGGCTGGCTAAATGAAGATTAACGATTGCTTCATTTGCGTGTACAAAGCTAGTAAACGCCAGAGGCAATAACAATAACCAGAGCACGCCAAAATTATACAATTTCATCATTGAGCTATAACTTAAAATTTTATGACTCTAGTATAGCAAAATTATAATACCTTATTTTTGCAAAAAATATTATAAAAACGTAGAGGCTTTTGAATTACGTATTATACTTGTAAATATTAAAGATGTAGCTTTGGAATACTATGTTAAATAATTATTTGGTCCGTTCCCGTTTAATTGTATTAGCGCTTTTACCTGTTGTAATATTTACGATTACTGCCATATATTCAATTAGTACTATGGGAGGGTTAGTCAAAGGAATTGACAGTTTATATGAAAACCGTGTCGTACCATTGAAACAGATAAAAACAGTGTCAGATAACTACGCAGTTAATATTGTTGATTTACTTCATAAATTTAGAGCTGGGACTATAAGCCAAAATGATTTATTAGCGGCAGTACAGCAGTCTCAAAATACAGCCGATAAAGAATGGAATACTTACCTTAGTACAGACTTAATCAGTGAAGAAAAAAGCTTAGTAAATACTGTTGAACAAAAACTTAAGCCAGTTCAAGCGCACCTCAAAAATTTGTTGAATAAAATACGCAATGGGGATTTCCAGTCACTCTCTCAACAGCAGTTTGTTACTGATCTATATGATGTATTCGATCCGTTAAGTGCGAGCTATCAAGCTTTAATAGAGCTGCAATTAAATGAAGCGAATCACTTTAAAAAACAAGCCGACGAAAACTTTGCGTTAGTAAGTCTAGTGATGAAATTATCAGTAGGACTGTTGATTTTTTTGTTGTTAGCCATTGCTTATTTTATTTATCGTTCAATTCAAAATCCATTGATGGCGCTGCGCGATACCATTACGCAAATTGCAAATAATGCTGACTTGCGAATACGAGCCAATGTACTTGGTGAAGATGAAATTGCAGATACTGCGCGAAACTTTAATAATATGTTGTCACGTATACATACTTTAGTAACCGATGTATCTGGGGCGACGTTAACTTTATCTTCTGCGGCAGAAGAAATGAACTCAATTAGTGAGCAAGTGGCCTCAACAGCCACAGAGCAAGAGCAACAGTCTACAATGATTGCGACAGCCATTACGCAAATGAGTAGTGCGATTGAACAAGTGGCACAAAATGCGATGGCCACATCAGAAAAAGCCACTAATGCAGATAGTAAAGCACAACAAGGGCAGCAAGCCGTTGCTGATAATATTAGCTCAATCCAAACGTTATCTAAGTTAGTAAATACAAATACACAATTAATAAACGACCTTAATACACAAACAAATGATATAAATCAGGTTGTAATGATGATCCAAGGCGTTGCAGAGCAAACTAACTTACTGGCTTTAAATGCTGCGATTGAAGCCGCAAGAGCAGGGGATTCTGGTCGTGGTTTTGCTGTTGTTGCCGATGAAGTAAGGCAGCTTGCTCATAATACCCAAAAAGCCACAGCGAGCATTAATGAAATGATCAGCAAGCTACAAGGTATGGCTCAACAAGCTGTTGTTGCTATGGGCAACGCTGAAAGTAGTGCACAAGAAAGTGTTGATCATGCAGAATATTCATCACAAGTTTTAACTGAAATAAATCAAGAGGTAACCGAAATTGCCGATATGAACACGCAAGTGTCAACAGCCACTGAAGAGCAAAAAATGGTGGCCCATGAATTAAGTAGTAACATCAACGAGTTTAGTTCTAGTATTGCATCAGTGAGTGAAAGTTCTCAGCAAAACGCACAAGCATCACAGGAGTTGGCGTTACTCGCAAGTATGTTACAACAACAAGTAAATGAGTTTAAAGTATAACACTGTAATGAGTGTACCTTGTTACTAATAGAGTACGAATGACAAGGTACAGTCTAAATTTATTAGTTTCACAAGGTTTGGATCGCGCAGTTTTGTGACAACATCAGCAAAAACAATAAGCTGCCACACACTTTTTTATAGATAAAATCATTGTTCTATAGCTGCATGTTTTGCAAGTGTTGCTGTGCAGCCACAATCCCCATCTGATAACCATCGCTGAGCTTTTGATAGTTTTTAGTGGTGCGGCCAACGTTAAAGTCAGCCGGTGGTGCGATGATATTTATTTTACAGTCTGCAGGTGGATTATGAATAAACGCAATACTGGCATTATAGTTATCAGCTCGCGCTAAAGATGCACTGGCAAGTGCCGGGTGGTTTTTATAAATGCGGCGTGTAAACCATGGGGCCTTACTGGTTTTTTTACGATATCCAAGTGGTTGTGATAAAACGACCGTGATTTCTTCAGCTCCCATTTGATAGGCTTTTCGGATCGGAATTGAATCAGCCACACCGCCATCGGTCATGGCAACACCATCTATGACTGGGTAATCTCGATAAGCAATAGGAATCGCACAGGAGGCTTTTAACTGTTGCTCCATTTGCTCTGCTGTCGCTTTTAAATATTGCGCTGATGCTGTGTCTATATCGGTAGCGACAATATAAAATTCACAGTTCTGTGTTGCAAATGTGCCAAGATCTAAACGAATATCAGCCATGGTGGTTTGCCATAACCAATCTAAGTCAAATAAATGCCCACCACGGATAAAGCGCGCTAAATTAATAAACTCGGGTCGGCATGAATAATCAGTGATCACTTTATGATTACGTTTAGCTTGTTGGCATAAATAAGCCGCAATATTAGTTGCCCCAGCAGAAACACCAAAGCAGCGATTAAATGGTTGGTATTGTGCCCCTAAGAACGCATCAAGTACGCCGGTGGCAAATATGCCGCGCATTGCACCACCTTCTACAACAAGGGTGTGTTTGTTGTTGCTCACCAAATTTTCTCCTTTAACTACTAACATTCGAGTTAATCACTTTGCAGTGCTTCAATAGGGTCAAGCTGTGACGCTTTGATCGCGGGGTATACACCAAAAATAAGGCCGACTAACGCACAAATACTAAACGATAGCACGATGGCGGTCATTGACCACGATACCGCCCACTGCGAGTACATAGAAATAATTTCAGACAAGCCAATACCAAATACCACACCCAGTAGGCCACCTAAAATAGAAATGGTAAAGCTCTCGGCAATAAATTGTATTCGAATGTCTTTTTGTGTTGCACCAATAGCACGCAGTAAGCCAATTTCTTTAGTGCGTTCAAGCACCGTCGCCAACATGATATTCATAATACCGATACCGCCAACCAGGAGTGAAATGCCTGCCACGCAGGACATTACAATATTAAATATTTGCTGGGTTTGTTTTTGCTGGGCTAATAATGCGGCAGGAATAACTAATTCAAAATCATCAATATCACTGTGGCGATTTTGCAGTAAATGTTCCAGTGCTTGTGCGGCAACAATTGGATCAACCGATTTATCAATGGCTAGTTTCAAGCTGCTGACTTCACTATCAAGTAAGCCACTTTCAAAGCGGTGTAATGCAGTACTAAGTGGAATAAATACTTGGTTTTGTTCGTTACCGAGTTTGACTCCTTGAAATTCTTTTTTCTTTAAATAAGGCGCTTGTAAAATACCGACTACTTTAAACCATAAGTGGTTAATTTTTATTTGTTGACCGAGTGCGTCACCTAACGGAAATAGTTGCTTGGCAGTATTTGCGCCAAGCATTGCCACTTGAGCAAACCGTTGTTGATCGTTTTTATTTAATATACGCCCAGCAAATAGTTGAAAATGTGACAGCTGAAAATAATTAGCGCTTACACCTACGGCATTGGCGTCGCTGTTATTGTATTGGCTAAAAATATGATACGTCTCGATGGTTTTTTGTGCGGCAAAATCGGTAACAAAAGGCAGCGAGTCGTGGGCAACTTGGGCATCACGCAGGCTTAAACCGGCCGAATGCTTACGTTGCTCTTTGAGTTCTTTTTCATCGAACTCTTTGCCATTAACAATCAAATTATATAACCCCATAGAGTCAATCATTTTCATGGCTTCACGTTCAGCACCTTCACCAATATTGAGCATAGCAATGACGGCACCGACACCAAATATCATCCCTAATAAAGTCAGTAAAGTACGTAATTTATGCTGTGCAAGCTCTAAGGCGGTGTCGATAAATAAAGTTAAATATTTCATCAGATGTCCTTTATATCAATGAGTGAGATCACATCATTAGCAGCTAAGCCTGCGAGGATCTCTACATGACTAAGGTTATGTTTGCCTAATGAAACGGTCTTTTTGACAAATTCGCCAGCTTCTTCAACATAGACATAATGCGCATTTTGTTCGGTAAAAACACTTTGTTTAGGTACCACTAAACGCTCACTTTGCGGTGTCACTAAAATAGTAGCATTGAGTTTTAAACCCGGGCGTAAAGCGTCACTTTGCTGATTTATCGTTGCTTTTAGTTCGTAAAATTTTTGTGGGTCGCCGCGTTTTATTGATTTAGGAAACGGTGATACTTCAATTAACTCGCCACGAAATTGCTGCTCAGGCAATGCAATAAGTTTGAATGTAAGTGACTGACCTACGGATAAATCGATTGCTTCACGTTCAGACACATATAACATCAACTGCATTTGGCTAACATCAGGCAGTGCTGCTATTTTTTGACCAGGCCATAAGGATTCACCCGCTCGCGGTTTTTCGCCGCGCCAATTAGTACTATGGGTTAATAAGCCATCGTGAGGGGCGATGATCTCAAGCAATGATAGGTTAGTGTTCAACGTTGCTAATTTTTGTTTGTATTGGTCTTCTTTCATTTTTAATAACATCAACTCTCCGGTGGCACTTTGCTCAAAACGGCCAGTTTGCCAGTCGTAGTAGTTATGTTTTGCATTTAAAAACTCAACATTTTGTTGTGACTCTAAAATATCTAATTTAGAGCGAATGCGTTCATCTTCAATTGAGTAATCTTCGGCAAATTGCTTTTCTTCATTAACCAATACAATATCGTGCTCTAAAATAGTCTTATCTTTATCTATTTCTCCTGATTTTTGTGCTAAATCTTGCGCTGCTAAAGCCGCTTGATTAGTGTTTTTTTGGCTTTGCCGACGCATTTGTTCGCCATCAAAACGAGCAATGACCTGACCTTTTTTAACTTGGCTATATTCTGGCATTAACCACGCTAAAGTTTGTGGCCCACGGCTTGATGCTGGCGCAACAATCAGGGTTTCATTTGCCGCGATCAAATGCCCTTTGGCTTCAACCTCAGTTTTAAAACTGTGTTCACTAACCGTATAAGTAAGCGCGTTTTGAATTTCATGTTCTTTTGAACAACCGCTGATAAATAAAGCTGTAACGATTAAGCTAAGTGCAAAGCTCGTTTTCATAATTTTACCTCGTCGCCTAGTTGTAGGCCGCTTTTAACTACGGCGAGATTATCGGTAAAGTGACTTATCTCTATAAATTGTTTGTTATTTTCAGTGGTTGTAACATAGGGACCTTGTTGATCATATTGCAAACTGGTTAAAGGAATACTTAATACCTGAGGTAAGCGAGCGGTGGTGATCTCTAAGCGCGCAGTAAGTCCTGGGCGAATAACACTGGTGTCAATATTATCAATACTAACAATGGCATCCACAATCCGACGCTTATCTTGATATGACTTTTCTCTAAATACACGACCCAAACTCTTTATTTTCCCTGACACAACTAGTTCGCTACTGCCATCAATGGTTATTTTAACGGTTTGCCCTGGGGCAATTTTACCGCTGTCGGGTTCATCGATTTGTGCTTTTACTTGCATATTTTTAAGTACAGCAAGCTCAATAACAGGCTGACCAAATTGCACACTTTCACCAATGGATGACTTTTCACCTTCATAATTGGTTTTATAAATTACCAGCCCATCAATTGGGGCTTTTACCTTAAGGCGTTCAATATCTTGTAAATACTCGTCTACCTCACTTTGCAGCCGTGCAACTTTACTTTGCACCATTTTTAAGTTTAGTTCTTTGCTCTGTTGCTGAAACGTTTGCTTACTTTTAGCAAGCGTTAGATCGTTGTTTGCAATAGTAAAATCAATTTGTGACTTTTTACGTTCAACTTCAGAACGAGATTGATCAACAATCTCTGCTTTGCGTTTAGCTTTATCGTAGTTCATTTTCATTTCGGCAACGCTGAGGGTCAGTTCTTGCTCTTTGATAAGCTCTTTATTTTGCGCATTTTCGAGTTGTTTTTTTGCTCGCTCTAATGAAGATTGTTTGTCGATTAGCTTATCGCGAACTTGTTTGTCGTCAAACGATACCACCACTTGGCCTTTTTTAACTTGGGTGTTCTCCGCTAGCATAGTCTTAATTTGGTATTGCCACATACGGGCAACTGACGGCGGGGCAATGATCGCACTGGTTGATGACTCCAGTTCGCCATTGGCATTAACCGTGATAGCAATATCACTCTTTTTCACTAGATAATGTTGTTGCTCATCGTCATTACATGCAGTTAATAGCAACATACTCAATATTATGCATAAAACGTTATGATTCATCAGAGTCTTCTCCGATTGTTAATTTTGCACTCATGCCCGGTAACAGTTTTAAATTCTGAGCGTTAAAGTTAAAGCGAGTTCTAAAGTAGGCATCTTTGCCCCACTGAAGGCGTTCTTCTGGCTGAGTTGAAATTTCGCTTAAAGTCGCATTGAGCGGCTGTTGTAAATAGGCGTCAAATAACAATTGCGCTTGTTGGCCAAGTTGTAAATGTTGATAATCAATTTCGTGTACCCAGGCTTCAATGTAGAGTTCACTCATGGCCGGTATTTCGACAATTTTCCAGCCTGGTTGGGCTGTCATACCGACAAATGCTTTTTCGCCATTCCACGGATGGTTTGCATATAAAACGGGCCCTGTACGCTGTGCCTTAATGCTCATACTTGCCAGTTGCGTTTTATTGTATGCAAGGTCTGTTTTTAGTTGTTCAATAGTCAGTAACTGCTTATTGCGCGCAACGGTATTTTCAGTTTTAACTTGGCTGAGTTCTTCGGATGATTTTTGTTTATTGATCAGGGCTTTTTCAAGTTCGAGCTGATTTTTTTGATAATCATAGGTACTTAAGTTAGCGTGTGGAATAGCAGCATCTATGCGGGCACGCGCTAGTAAAAGCTCAGTGCGCTTAAAGTTAAACTCAGCTTCTATTTGTTTTTCTTGATTGCTAGTGGTGATCCTAAGCAGCTCTTCTTCGGCGGCCTCTAAACTTACTTCATCTTGTTCAATTTCACTGGCAATCGAGCCACTATCAAACACCACAACAACATCACCTTGTTGCGCTATTTCGCCTTCTTTCATCATCCATTGTACTTGTACTCGCCAATTGTCTGATTTTGGAGCATAAAAAATTTGCTTATCGCTGGCTTTTAGCTCACCACTGAGTAATAAACTTTGCGCGTTGCTTGAGAAAGCTAAGCTGTAAAGTAATAATCCTAAACAGGCTTTGAAACATTGATTTTTTAACATCCGCTATCCTCTATAACTATGCCATCTTTCATCCGAATAATTCGCTTAGCATAAGCAGCAATATCTTCTTCATGGGTTACCATGACCAAAGTATGCCCTTGCTGGTGGAGTGAGCAAAGCAACTGCATAATTTCATGAGACGTTTTACTATCGAGGTTACCCGTTGGTTCATCAGCAAAAATGACTTTTGGCTCGTTTACTAATGCTCTGGCAATAGCAACTCGTTGCCGCTGACCACCGGACATTTCAAAGGGTTTATGGTGTGCGCGATTTTGCAAGCCAACCTTATCCAGCATCGCCATAGCGCGCTCACTGGCTTGCTGTTTTGGGGTGTCGGTATAGCGCAGTGGCAAAGCCACATTTTCTTGAGCACTAAGGCGAGTTAATAAGTGAAAGGTTTGAAATATAAAGCCAATTTTTTTATTACGGATAGCTGACAAACTTTCGTCATCTATTTCTTTAATACTTTCACCAGAGAGCAAATAACTGCCTGAGGTTGGTGTATCGAGACACCCAAGGATATTCATTAAAGTCGACTTCCCTGAACCGGAAGCGCCCATTACGGCGACAAACTCACCTTCTTCAATATGCAATGAAACATTACTTAATGCAATGACTTGCGTTTCGCCTGCGCCATAAGTACGGCAAAGATTTTCGACCCTGATCATACAGTTACTTTTTGTTTTTATTATTATCTGATTGGTTAAACTAGCGAGTTTTATAGCGAGACACAAGTCCAAATATAGTAGTTAAACATACGTCTATTTGCAGCCTTTAATTGTTTTAACATTTAAAGGCTAATTTAATCATTGTCAGTTAACAATTGCGTGGTTTTATATTTCATTTATTGCGTTTTAGCTAAGAGTTGTGCGGGTTTAGCGAATATTTTTTGTTACAAAAAAGCCAAGTAATTCGATAAAAACTTCTTGGCTGGCTTTATGGTAAAAATCATACAGCATATTCAGAGTGTTATACCCACATCTAGGTTAAATTGCTGCAACCCACATAACACCGACTTCTTTTTTTACCACTTTTACATGGGTGCCAGCGCTTAGTGGTTGCTGGCTTTTTAGTTTCCAGCTCACTCCAGAATACGAGTAGGTACTAACACCTAACTCATCAACATCGCTAGTGAGCACAAAATCAAGCTCTGCAAAGTCACTTTTCACTTCTTTATTATCAACATTATCTTGCATGCGTTTTAGCGGTTTCCATAGTAAAACAGCGCATGCGGCGGTGATCAAGGTGTTACTCCAAAGTGCGGTGGTTAATGAGTCTTCTAACAGCGCGAAGTTCATCATTAATCCAGTTGCAAATAATGATATACCCAAAAACAATAATATAAAGGTCGACATTCCCAGCACTGCTACTTCAATTATCAGTGCCAGTACACCTAAGATCATCAGTGTTTGGGCTAAATTATTGGTAATGAACTCCATAGTTTGCTCCTTTACAGCTTAACCTTTTTGTTTGGTATTTAAGGTATTAATAATCGACATCGCTTGCGCTACCATAGAGCTGGCATCGGTGCCGTTATCGGGTAATAAAACAACTGACGATTCTTTAGCAATGGCTTGTTTTGCGGCAATTGCTTTTGAGGCGAGGTCTAATTGAATGGCTTTTTGACCTTGCTCAGTATCAGCTGCTTCACCTACTTTACGTAGTGCATCAGCTTGTGCTTCGGCTACCGCAATAATGGCTTTAGCTTCACCTTCAGCACGCAGGATTTGCTCGGCTTTTTCTGCTTCAGCGGCTAGTACTTGCGCTTGTTTTTTACCTTCAGCGACATTGATATTAGCTTGACGATCACCTTCTGATTCTAAAATTTGTGCACGTTTAACACGTTCCGCTTTCATTTGTGCTTCCATCGCTTCCATTACTGATTGCGGTGGCACAATATCTTTAATTTCATAACGTAATACTTGAATACCCCAAGGATCTGCGGCTTGGTTAATTGCCGCAACAATATTAGTATTTAGTACATCACGTTCTTCAAAGGTTTTATCCAGCTCCATTTTACCAAGCTCTGAACGCATCGTTGTTTGCGATAATTGCGTAACGGCAAACACATAATCATCAACGCCATAAGTGGCTTTGTATGGATCCATAACACGGAAATACAATACACCATCAACAATCAATGAAATATTATCTTTGGTAATAGCAGATTGCGACGGCACATCTTGCGCTTGCTCTTTTAAACTACGATCAGCGGCAATACGATCAACAAACGGCACAATAAAGTTTAGGCCTGCTTCTTTAGTTGATTGATACTTACCAAAACGTTCAATGAGCCACGCACGGTTTTGCGGCACAAATTTAACACTACTTTTTAGCAGTACTAAAACAAAAATGAGTAAAAACGCCTCAACAGTGAATAACATGTTGAGAACTTGCGTTATCGGGTCCATAGATACTCTCCTTTAATAGTGGCCAATATGGCGTGTCACATATTTATTTAATTTATATACTTATAAACGTGACTAACCCTACATTACCATTGAGCTGTAAGCCCAGCTAGTGAAAAATCGTGACAAAGTATGTCGGTAAGTTAATTACGATTGCAATATTATGGTCATGTTTTTTGAAGATGCACACAGAAAGTATGTTTGATTTTTGATCTAAAGCAAATAGTTCAGGCAGAAAGGGAAGTCTGTTTGTGAGCCTCTCAGTTAATTTAAGATTAGCAAACTCAAAGTGAATACCTTACATAGTTAAACTCACCTTCATGTAAGAATAGACCCCGCACCATGTTTAGCTCAAAACAACGTACACATTTTTTCAAACAATGTAAATATGTACTTGGTGCTGCTGATAATCCTTATCTAGATTTGTTCAGCGGTTCAACAGAACAAGTGCATCGCAAATTCTTTGCGTTTAGTGATTTAAAAGATAAACCTATTGATGGTAAGTTTGATTCTTATGGATTAAGTAAAGTTGCCACGATACCTTGGTTTTAACCCTTTATTTTTTCTCTTTAAAATTTTCTATAAAAACAATGGGTTATAACATATCGTTTTTGATAAGGTAAAATAGTAATATTTAACCTAATGGCTTGTTGTAACTTATTTTTATGCTGATATTCTATAGTTTACTGCCGCACAGGCAGCTTAGAAAACGGACAACCAGTATCAGCCCTGCAGCTTCGAGTTTACTGCCGCACAGGCAGCTTAGGTGACGAGGGACCGACAAAAATATCGGGAATATTTTGGAACTGCGAAGCAGACCTTTATGGCGAAGGGCAGGACGCCTAAAGTAAACGACATATCTAATAAAGAGTGCAGCGCGAAGAAGTGAGGTCATGGCAGATTTTTGTTCCCGACAAAATCTAAGTACCTAAATCCATTTAGGTAATGACCGATGTAACCAAGCTCCATGGACGGATTGTTAAACCTTTGGTTTATTTGAAGTACTGTCGCGCCAGCAAGCTTAGCGCCTACGACACAGACCGCTTAGGTGGCGAGGCAGTGGAACGAGTTTTTTGATCACTATTCGGCGCTAAAGCGATCTCCTACAAGCCACACTACTGATGTTTACGGCGACGATATGCTTAACGTGCTAAGCACGAGTTACAAATTATTTCATGGTTTTTCATTTACCCTCACGGTCTGTTTTTTGTGCAAAAAATCGTTAAGTTCTAGGTAAATGATTTGCAGAGCTGCATTTGTATGTGCTGAAGAACTGTTTTTAGCGAGTTCGGGCGATTTCTGATTGCTATTTATATTACATTTTGAGATATTATTTATAATATAATATTAACAGGAAATAGTAACAGATGACTCTGCCCAGTTCTCAATCTGCAAATGCAATCCGTATGCTTGCTGTCGATGCCGTTCAAAAAGCTAATTCAGGTCACCCAGGTGCACCAATGGGGATGGCCGATATTGCTGCTGTTCTTTGGCAAAACTTCCACCGCCACAATCCATTGAATCCTGATTGGCCTAACCGCGACCGTTTTGTGTTGTCAAACGGCCATGGCTCTATGTTGCAGTACGCATTACTACATTTAAGTGGTTATGATGTCAGTATTGAAGACATTAAACAGTTTCGCCAACTGCATTCTAAAA
The DNA here is from genome assembly GCF_014164535.1 of Pseudoalteromonas sp. SG41-2. Lineage (NCBI taxonomy): Bacteria > Pseudomonadati > Pseudomonadota > Gammaproteobacteria > Alteromonadales > Pseudoalteromonadaceae > Pseudoalteromonas > Pseudoalteromonas sp. SG41-2. The sequence goes on from NZ_JACJFK010000014.1 coordinate 71,406, forward strand.
CGCCGGGTCACCCAGAGTATGGTTATACACCTGGGGTTGAAACAACTACAGGGCCACTTGGTGCTGGTATTGCCAATGCGGTTGGTATGGCAATTGCTGAAAAAACCTTAGCTGGACAATTTAATAAACCACACTTTGATATTGTTGATCACTTCACTTACTGCTTTTTAGGTGATGGTTGTTTGATGGAAGGTATCTCTCATGAAGCATGTTCATTAGCAGGTACATTAAAGTTAGGTAAACTCATCGCTTTTTGGGATGACAATGGCATCTCAATTGATGGCGAAGTAGAAGGCTGGTTTACTGACGATACCCCAAAACGCTTTGAATCATACGGTTGGCAGGTTATTAGTGGCGTTGATGGTCACGATATAGCCTCGATTGCCAGTGCTATTGAAGCTGCGCAAGCTAACCCAGATCAGCCAACGCTTATCTGTTGTAAAACGGTGATTGGTTTTGGTTCGCCCAATAAATCGGGTAGTCATGATTGTCACGGTTCACCACTGGGTAATGATGAAATTGCAGCGGTTCGTGAGCAACTAAATTGGCCACATCCAGCGTTTGAAATTCCTCAAGATCTATACAATGAGTGGAATGGCCAAGCCAAAGGCCAAGATTTAGAAAGCGCATGGCAACAAACCTTTGCCGCTTACAGCAAAGCACACCCAGAGCTGAGTAAAGAATTTAACCGCCGTGTAACGGCTAAATCATTACCGAGCAACTTTGCAGAAATTGCTGATCAGTACATTGCCAAGTGCCAAGAAGATATGCAAAACATCGCAACCCGTAAATCATCACAAAATGCCATTACCTTCTTTGCTGAGCATTTGCCTGAACTTATGGGAGGCTCCGCTGATTTAGCCGGTTCCAACTTAACTTTATGGCCTGACGCGAAAGGCTTGCAAGATGATGCTGCCGGTAACTATGTATTTTATGGCGTACGCGAGTTTGGCATGAGCGCGATAATGAATGGTATTGCGCTGCATGGCGGCTTTATCCCATTTGGTGCAACTTTCTTAATGTTTATGGAATACGCGCGTAATGCTGTGCGTATGGCGGCATTAATGAAAGCACACAGTATTTTTGTGTATACCCATGATTCAATTGGTCAAGGTGAAGATGGCCCGACCCATCAGCCAATTGAACAAATTGCTAATTTGCGTATGACGCCAAATATGTCGACTTGGCGCCCATGTGATGAGGTTGAAACTGCCGTTGCGTGGCGTCAAGCGTTAATCAATGAAGCAGGACCTAGTGCGTTGATCTTTAGCCGCCAAGGCACTAAAGCAATGCCACGTGCAAAAGAGCAATTAGCGAATGTTGCAAAAGGTGGCTATACCTTAGTTGAATCGGAGCAAACACCAGATCTAATCATAATGGCGACTGGCTCTGAAGTTGAATTAGCGGTTAATGCGGCAGCTGAACTAACAGCTCAAGGCAAGCAAGTTCGCGTTGTTTCTATGCTATCAACCAATCAGTTTGACTTGCAAGATAAAGCCTATCGCCAGAGTGTATTACCTGTTGGTGTTGCTAAAATTGCGGTAGAAGCTGCACATAGCGATTTTTGGTATAAATATGTTGGCCAAGATGGCGATGTACTAGGTATGACTACCTTTGGTGAGTCAGCGCCAGGACCAGTTCTGCTTGAATACTTTGGCTTTACTGTGAGTAACCTAGTTGCTAAGGCTAATGCGTTACTAGACGCTTAATTGTTTTGAACTTGGGTTAAAAATTTACCTGAACAAAAAGCCCGCTGATTTAATTAAATCAGCGGGCTTTTTTATTTGCAGAATTGATTTTATATAACGACTGAAGCTTAGATCAGCTCAGCTAGAATGGCTTCTAGTTTTTCTTGGTCAATTGCAAATTGGCGAATACCTTGGCTTAGTTTTTCAGTGGCCATGGCATCTTGATTCATTTCCCAGCGAAATGCTTGCTCAGTCATAGGCGTTGGCGGGGCAACTGTTTCAGTAGCAGCAGTCAGTTGACGCGCTAATGGGGCATCTGTTGCGGCTAGTTCTGATAATAGCCCTGGGCTGATAGTTAATCTATCACAACCTGCCAGTAATTGGATTTCGCTGATGTTTCTAAAGCTTGCACCCATAACGATGGTTTTATAATCGTGCTTTTTGAAGAAGTTATAAATATGTGCAACAGACTGTACGCCTGGATCATTAGCACCGCTAAAATCGCTATCAGTTTGGTTTGCTTTATACCAATCAAGAATACGACCAACAAAAGGCGAGATTAAATAAGCACCTGCTTCAGCACACGCACGAGCTTGAGCAAATGCAAACACCAACGTTAGGTTACAGCGAATACCTTGTTGCTCGAGTACTTTTGCTGCTTGAATACCTTCCCATGTAGACGCCACTTTGATCAACACGCGCGAGGTATCAATATCTTGCTCTTTATAGAGCGCAACAAGCTCAAGGGCTTTATCAATAGTTGCTTGAGTGTCAAACGATAAACGAGCATCTACTTCGGTAGACACTAACCCTGGCACTTGAGCCATTAAATTTGCACCAATTAGTACCGATAGTTTGTCAGCAGCTTTGCTGATCACCTGTGCATTGTCACTTGTTTGTTGCTTAGCCCAAGCAACGGCTGCTACAGCCAATGGACGGTATTTTTCAATTTTAATGGCATTGAGCAATAACGACGGATTGGTAGTGGCATCTTGCGGCTTATATTGATCGATTGCTTCAAAATCACCGGTATCAGCAACCACAGTGGTCATGGTTTTTAATTGTTCTAATTGGCTAGACATAGGCATCCTATTCTTATGATACAAAATAAATTAATGGCTTTTAGCATTACTTTAAGCATTGTTTTGAACAAGGTTTAACCCTTATTGACTGCAAAGTGTCAATTTAAAGGCAAGGGAGTCACGAATATCGCAGAATAAATCTGTTAATAATATTTTTATAATACCTTTACAACCTGTCATTATTGATATTATCATACAAATAACAGTAATGACTAACATTGTTAGTATCCAATTAGTGAAAGGTATTTATGTCTCGTTATACATTGGGATTAGATTATGGCTCAGACTCAGTAAGAGCACTGCTTGTTGATGTAACCACAGGTAAAGAGCTGGCTAGCCATTTAGTGAATTATCCGCGTTGGGCGCAAGGTTTATATTGCGACCCAAGTAAAGATCAATTTCGCCAGCATCCACAAGACTACATCGACAGCTTGATTGAGGTCGTTAATGGTCTATGGCAACAAGTACCTGCGGGAACTGCGGATAAAGTGATCGGTATGAGTTTTGATACCACGGGTTCAACACCGGTGGCGATTAATAACCAAGGTACGCCTTTAGCGCTGACTGAAGAATTTGCTGAAAACCCTAATGCGATGTTCATTCTTTGGAAAGACCATACGTCGATTAAAGAAGCGAATGAGATCACCAAAGCCGCGACCAATAACGAGGTTAATTATCTTTCACACATGGGCGGTATCTATTCATCAGAATGGTACTGGGCTAAAGCCTTACATATCTTTAGAGATGATGCGGCTGTCAAAGCGGCAACTTACTCATGGGTTGAGCATTGTGATTGGATGACGGCATTGATGTGTGGCACCACTCACCCAGAAGTATTAACACTGGGACGCTGTGCAACGGGCCACAAACAAATGTGGAATGAGCAATGGGGTGGTTTCCCACCAAATAGTTTCTTCAGCAATATTGACCCATTATTAGATGGTGTGGTTGATACGCTTAATGCAGCAACCCAACCAAGTGACCAAGTCGCTGGTAAATTAACAGCGCAATGGGCTGATAAACTTGGTTTATCACAGAATGTAGTTGTAGGTTACGGTGCGTTTGACTGTCACATGGGGGCAGTTGCTGCCAATGTGCGTCCAGGTGTTTTAACTAAAGTAATGGGTACTTCAACTTGTGATATTACTGTTACTTCAAAACAGCAACTTGGCGATACCTGTGTTAAAGGTATCTGTGGTCAAGTAGATGGCTCAGTGATCCCAGGCATGATTGGCCTTGAAGCGGGGCAATCTGCGTTTGGCGATTTATACGCATGGTTTAAAAACCTAATGCTGTGGCCAACTCGCCAGTTAGCAAATTTAAACGACGTTGAACAAAGCTTGATCAACAAAATTGAAGACTCAATTTTAGTTGATTTATCAAAAGCTGCCAGTGCGTTACCGGTTAAAAATACTGATGTAACAGCACTTGACTGGGTCAACGGTCGTCGCACACCTGATGCAGATCAAAGCGTAGCAATGGCCATGACGGGCATGAAAATGGGCACTGACGCGCCGCAGTTCTTTAAAGCATTAGTTGAGGCGACGGCCTTTGGCGCTCGTGCGATCACCGAACGCTTTGAAAATGAAGGCGTGCCGATTGATTCAGTAGTGGTAATTGGCGGCATTTCAAAAAAATCAGATTACGTAATGCAAACCTGTGCTGATGTATGGAATTGCCCAATTGACGTACTTGAAAGCGAGCAAAGCTGTGCGCTTGGTGCTGCAATTATGGCTGCTGTGGCAGCGGGCGAATATGCAACAGTGGCGGATGCTCAGCAAGTTATGGCTTCTGCTGTATGTCATCAGTATTTACCTAACCCAGAGCGGGTTGCGGTTTATAACGAACTCTATGCTAACTATCAAGCGTTAGCACAGTATGTTGATGGAGCAAAATCATGAGCTACACAGAGTTAAAGCGTGAAGTATTTGAAGCTAACATGGAATTACAACGTCGTGGTTTGGTGATTTACACCTTTGGTAATGTATCGCAAATTGACCGCGACAAAGGCGTGATTGCGATTAAACCAAGTGGTGTTTCGTATGACCAAATGAAAGCAGAAGACATGGTAATTGTTGATTTACAAAACAACATTGTTGAGGGCAGTATGCGTCCATCTTCTGATACCAAAACTCATATTCACTTGTATCGTCATTTTAATGACATTGGTGGCGTAACGCATACTCATTCAACTTACGCAACAGCATGGGCACAAGCAAAGCAGAGTATTCCATGCTTTGGGACAACGCACGCTGATTATGTGCACGGTGACATTACCTGTACACGTGAGCTTACCGATGCGCAAGTAAATGGCGATTATGAGCTTGAGACAGGTATTCAAATTACTGATGCTTATAAAGACCGCGACCCAAAAGCAGCACCAATGGTGATTGTGGCAGGACATGCACCGTTTACGTGGGGTAAAGATGCAGCGCAATCTGTGTATCACGCAGCACTGCTAGAAGAAATTGCTCGCATGGCTTACTTAACTCGCACGCTTGATCAAAATGCAGGTGCGCTTAAGAAGTCTGTGATGGATAAACATTATTTAAGAAAACACGGTAAAGATGCCTACTACGGCCAAAGTAACCGTGGCTAACAAGTACAAGAGGAATTTATATATGCCGTCGTCAATGAAAGAAGTTTGGTTTGTAACTGGGTCACAACATTTATATGGCCCAAAAGTGTTAAACACCGTTGCAGATAATAGCGCTGCAATTGTTGCTGGTTTAAATAGCGAAGCAAATTTACCGGTTAACTTAGTCTGTAAGCCAACGGTAAAAACACCTGAAGAAATTCATGCGGTTTGCCAAGCAGCAAACACTGATCCTAACTGTGTGGGTTTAGTATTGTGGATGCATACATTCTCACCAGCAAAAATGTGGATTGCCGGTTTAAACGAATTACGTAAGCCATGGTTACACCTTCATACACAATTTAATGCCGCGTTACCGTGGTCTGAAATTGATATGAATTACATGAACACCCACCAAAGTGCGCATGGTGATCGTGAGTTTGGTTTTATTGGTACTGTAATGCGCAAAGAGCGTAAAGTAGTGGCAGGTCACTGGCAACGTGCTGACGTGCAAAAGCAAATTGATGATTGGTGCCGCGCTGCTAAAGGGTGGGCTGAGAGCCAAACACTTAAAGTGGCACGTTTTGGCGATAACATGCGCCAAGTTGCGGTTACAGAAGGTAACAAAGTATCAGCACAAATCACTTTTGGTTATGAAGTACACGCCTTTGGTGTAGCTGAGCTCGTTAAAGTTGTTGATACCGTGACAGATGCTGAAGTCGATGCCCAGCTTGAAGTATACAAAACTGACTATGTGATCAGCGATGAAACGTTGCAAGATGACTACAAAGTATCGATGCTACGCAACGAAGCGCGTTTAGAGCTTGGTATGGAACGCTTTTTAGAAAAAGGTGGCTTTAAAGCATTCACTAACTGTTTTGAAGACTTGTCTGGTTTATCAGGTTTACCAGGACTTGCAACGCAGCGCTTAATGGCTAAAGGCTATGGCTATGGCGGTGAAGGCGACTGGAAAACAGCCGCTATGGTACGCATCATGAAAGTAATGGGTGAAGGCCGTGAAGGCGGTTGTTCATTTATGGAAGATTACACGTATAACATGGGTGATACCGACCAAGTACTAGGTGCTCACATGTTAGAAGTATGTCCATCGATTGCAGCGCAAAAACCACGCCTTGAAGTTCACACTCACACCATTGGGGTGAAATGTGATGTGGGTCGTTTATTGTTTACTGCTAAAGCCGGTGCGGCAATTAACGTTTCGCCAATTGATATGGGTAATCGTTTCCGTATTTTGATCAACGAAGTAGATACAGTAACGCCACCGGCTGAGTTACCGCATTTACCAGTTGCATCAGCATTGTGGGAACCAAAACCGAATCTATCAGTGGCGTCTGCTGCGTGGATCCATGCCGGTGGTGCGCACCACACTGCGTACAGCCAAGCTGTTACCACCGATATGATTGTTGATTTTGCTGAAATGGCAGGTGTTGAAACCATGATTATCGATGCTGATACCAGCATCCGTGGTTTCAAAACAGAGCTACGCCACAATGCAGCGTATTACATGTTAAAACGTGGGCTTTAATCACCTATAACAGCAGTGATCTAAGTTAACTAAATAAGCCAACTTTATAGTAAAGTTGGCTTTTGTTTTCTAAGACTTTGGAGTACACATGCTCGATCTCACAAAATACCAAGGCATTATTTTTGATATGGATGGCACGCTTATCGATTCGATGGGCTCTCATTTACAAGCATGGGAGCTGACCTGCCATGCATTAGGTTATCCGTTTGACTATGACTATATGTATAGTTTAGGTGGCGTACCAACACTTGCCACTGTTGATATTCTCAATGAAAAATATGGACTTAGTCATGATCCTGATGAAGTTGCCAAGCAAAAACACCAATTTTGGTTAGGCTTAAACCATCAGCCAGAAATCATTACTGAGACAGTCGATGTATTAAACTATTACCATGGCAAAATGCCTATTGGGGTAGGTACTGGCGCGGACCGTGCGCATGCCATTGAGCATCTAACTCAAACAGGGTTAATCGATAAAATAGACGCATTAGTTACTGCCAGTGATGTTCGCCACGGTAAACCACACCCAGAAACTTTTTTAAGCGTAGCCAAACAAATAAACATTCAACCACAAAATTGTGTGGTGTTTGAAGACACGCAAATAGGCTATCAAGCAGCTCAGGCTGGTGGTATGGACTGCATTTTAGTCAAAGACGGCAAAATACAACTAAAAAGTTAGGCGAATAAATTTGCAATCGATCACTATATTGTATTATAAAAGTATAAATGCAATTATAATAAGGTTATTGTCATGTCATTGCAATGTGTAACTCAGCGCCTAACAGCGGTTCATCAGTCGTCAACATCGATTAAAAAATTATCTCGCGGTATCTTTGCAATAGCAGTGTCCTTTGGGATTGCTTTAACCCCCGCGTGTGCTCACCAAGGAGACAATATGACCAATTCACCTTCTGCATTACTGCACGCTTATGGCAAGCTGGCAGACCAAACTCCGATCAACCAAGTTACCCTAACCAATAGTAATGGCGTGAGCGTTGATGTGATCAATTATGGCGGCATTATTACCCGTATCGAAACGCCAGACAGCAATGGCAACATGGGTAATATTGTTTTAGGTATGGATAATTTAGAAGATTACACTAATGCAACCACATACTTTGGCGCGATCATTGGCAGATTTGGTAACCGTATTGCTAATGGTAAATTTAGCTTAAACGGCACGGATTATCAGTTAGCAACTAACGATGGTGCTAACCATTTACACGGTGGTGTGCAAGGCTTTGATAAGAAAGTCTGGAATATGGTGCCATTTAGCACGCAAAACAGTGCTGGTGTAACACTAAGCCTCGTAAGTCCTGATGGTGACCAAGGTTATCCTGGTGAGCTGACCACACAAGTCACCTATACATTGACCAACAAAAATACCCTTGATATGCAGTTTGTGGCAAAAACAAATAAGCCAACCATCATCAATATGACCCAGCACAGTTATTTTAACTTAGCCGGTAAGGGCGATATTCTCGATCATCAAATGCAAATCAACTCAAACGCAATCACCCCTGTGGATGGCGGTTTGATCCCAACGGGTGAGTTAATGCAAGTGGCGGGTACACCGTTTGATTTTAGAAATCCAAAAGCAATTGGTAAAGAAATTAATGTGGATGATGAGCAGCTGAAGCTTGGTAAAGGTTATGACCATAACTTTGTGCTGAAAAACAAACCTAATCATGATTTGATTGAAGCAGCTAACGTTTATGAGCCAAGCTCAGGTCGAACCCTAACTGTGTATACCGAAGAACCTGCGGTACAGTTTTACTCAGGTAACTTTTTAGATGGAAGCAGTAAGCAAGCCTCTGGTTTAGTACATAAATTAAGAAGTGGTTTTTGCCTAGAGCCACAGCACTTTCCTGATGCGCCTAATCAGCCTACATTCCCAACTACAACACTGTTGCCAGGTGAGGTTTATTCAACGCGTATCGTGTATGAGTTTGGCACTAAGTAATGCACTTCGTTAATCAAATAGGGCTGCTGTTTGCAGCCTTAGTGATAACAACTGTGGCGCAAGCGACTGAGGTTGCGACTATTCATAGCCCAGATCAGCAGTTAGCCGTATTGGTTGATTTAGATGAGCAAGGGCAGTTAAGTTATCAAGTACAGTCAGGTAGCGATAAAGTAATTGAGCCATCTTTATTAGGTATCACGCTTAATAATACCGATTTTACTAAAAAGCTTAGATTATTAGCTGTTAAACAACAGCCGACAGTGAATGATAGCTACCAGCTTTTTACTGGTAAGCAACAGTTTGTTGATTACCAGGCTAACAGTACGGTTGTAAGCGTGACTAATCAGCAACACGAAACATTGAATGTTCGCTTTCAAGTGAGCAACGATGGGGTTGCTTTTCGCTACGAGTTAGATGGGGAGTCCTCGGATACGCGGGTCGTTATGAGTGAACAAACGGGTTTTAACTTCCCAAGTGAAACCGTTGCGTGGTTACAGCCTAAAGCGCAAGCGCAATCTGGCTGGATGAACACTAACCCTTCTTATGAAGAAGAATATTTACAAGCGACAGCATTAACGACCCCTGCAATAACCAATAATGGCTGGGTGTATCCGGCATTATTTAAGCACCAAGAGCAGTATATTTTAATCTCAGAAGCTGGTGGTGAAGACTATTACAGTGGTACTAATTTAACCAATAATAGCCAAGGGCAGTTTAAGGTTCGTTTTCCTGATCAGCGTGAAGTTACTTCTAATGGTGGCTATTTACCAGAGCATACACTGCCGCTGTTATCGCCTTGGCGTTTATTGGTAATTGGCACGTTGCAAACGGTTACTGAGTCTACTTTAGGGACTGACTTAGCACGACCAAACCAGCTAACTAACACTGATTTTGTTAAACCGGGGATTGCTGCTTGGAGTTGGGGGTTATTAAAGGATGACTTTACAACCTTTCCTGTGCAAAAACAGTTCATTGATTATGCAGCAGATATGCACTGGCAATATGTATTGATTGATGCGGATTGGGATCAAAAAATAGGCTGGGAGAAAATGCAGCAGTTGGCAGCCTATGCTAAGCAAAAAAATGTTGATTTATGGGTTTGGTATAACTCATCAGGCGCGTGGAATAACACGGTTTATTCTCCTAAAAGTGCATTACTAACGCGTGCTGATCGCATTAAACATTTTGCAAAACTTCAAGCTATGGGAATTAAAGGCATTAAAGTCGACTTCTTCCCGGGTGATGGTTCATCTGTGATGGCCTATTACGAAGCTATGCTGAAAGACGCAGCAGCACATCAGTTAATGGTCAATTTTCATGGCACCACTTTGCCAAGGGGCTTGCAGCGAACTTATCCTAATCTAATGACCTCCGAAGCAGTAAAAGGCTTTGAGATGATAAGCTTTTTTCAAGCATTTGCCGATAAAGAAGCGCAGCATGCAGCGACCTTAGTGTTTACTCGGAACGTGTTTGATCCAATGGATTTTACACCTATGGTACTTGGTGATATTCCTAATATTGAACGCAAAACCAATAATGCCTTTGAGCTCGCGCTGCCGATTTTATTTACATCTGGGGTACAGCACTTAGTGACAACGCCTGAGCAAATGACGAAAGTTTCAGAACCAGTAAAAGCTTATTTGAAATCGCTGCCTACTCTGTGGGATGAAACAAGGCTCTTGCAAGGCAGCCCAGGTAAGCATGTGGTGATGGCGAGACGTTCTCGCTGCAACTGGTATGTTGCAGGTATTAATGCGCAGGATAAAGCTATTACGTTAGATATTGACTTAAGCTTTAGTAACTTCAGTTCAGCCCAGCTACTTAGCGCAGGTAAAAAATTAACACAGGTTGAGGCGCAACAGCTCAACTCAAAACTGTTTTCTATAAAATTAAACCCCAATAGCGGGTTTGTTATAATAACTAAGGGTGATAACAACAATGAATGCACAACATCACTTGCGCACTAAATTAAAGCGTACTGCTAAAGCAACAGGCCTTGTAGGTTTATTCGCTTTGTCATTAAGCTCACTTACAGGGTGTGAATCTACAACCCGCGCAGACACACAACAAACACAAGATGCAGCACCAATCGCGAGCGCAAAAGCACCCACGCAAGATGATGGCGTATTCACTAATCCATTATTTCCTAATGGTGCCGATCCATGGCTTGAGTACTGGGATGGTAACTATTACCTAACGACGACAACATGGACATCTGAATTGGTGATGCGTAAATCACCTACTTTAGCAGGACTTGCCGATGCAACCCCAGTAAATGTATGGTCAGCGACCGATCCTGCGCGTTGTTGTAACTTTTGGGCGTTTGAATTTCATCGTGTTAAAGGCCCTGACGGCTACCGTTGGTACATGATGTATACAGCAGGGACTGATGGTACTTTAGATAACCAACATCTTAATGTATTAGAAAGTGCCGGTGACGACCCAATGGGTCCGTATGAATACAAAGGCGCACTCATGCCTGATGTATGGAATATCGATGGTAACTACCTAAACTATAAAGACAAACTGTATGTGATCTACTCACAGTGGCAAGGAGATCAACAGTTAAACATTATTGCTGAAATGGAAAACCCGTGGACATTGAAAAAGAATTCACCGCACACGGTGATCACACGTCCTGAACTCGATTGGGAGATCAGTGGCCGTAAAGTTACCGAAGGCGCTGAGATTTTACAGCATAACGGTCGCACGTTTATGACTTACTCAGCAAGCTTTTGTAACACCCCAGACTACAAGTTAGGGATGTTAGAACTTGTAGGTGATGATCCGCTTGATGCAAACAGCTGGAAGAAGTTTGACGAGCCGGTATTTGAACGTACTGATGAAGTATTTGGCCCAGGCCATAATGGCTTTTTTACCTCACCCGATGGCAGTGAAGACTGGCTGGTATACCATGGCAATGACTCAGTAGAACACGGTTGTAGTGCCACACGTTCTTTACGTGCGCAAAAATTTACTTGGAATAAGGATGGCACGCCAAACTTTGCAAAACCTGTTACACCGGGTGTTGAAGTGGCTCCACCATCAGGTGAATACGGGCCACTTGTAACTCGTGTGCAAGGTCAGCGTTATAACTTAGTTAATGCAACCAGCGGTTTATGTTTAGATATTGCAGCGGATCCTCAAGATGCGCGTGCCGTGCAACGCCAATGTGCAAGCACCAATGGTCAATGGGTGATTGATGCCACCACAGATGGTTTTGTACGTTTAGCAAATCGTGAAGACAGCAAGTTTTTAGAGCTGGCTAATTGCAGTGATGCTGATAATGCGAAAACACAATCTGCGGCATGGCGTAACAACTTTTGCCAACAATGGAAAGTTGCCCCAAGCACTGATGGAAATGTCACCATTACGAATCGCTACACTGAAAAACCATTAGCCGTAGCAGGGTGTTCAGCCGCGCAAAATCAAGCGGTTTTACAACAAGGTAAAGATACTGCATGTGCTGATTGGCAGTTACAGCCTGTAGGCAGTGTCGCGGTAATGAGCCAACAAAGTGGTAAAGCATTGAGTGTAGCAGGAGCTGTTAAAGCAGGTACTAATGTTGAGCAACAAGCGTTTACTCACAGCGACGCCCAACAATGGTTCTTTGCGCCAACAGACACAGGTTACGTTGCTTTAAAGCAAGACCTAGATAGCGATTATTGCGCTGCTGTGGCAAACAATGCTTTAGTGCCTGGCGCTAACGTTGAAATGGCTTCGTGCGAAACTAAAACAGCACAATGGCGTATAACCCCTGTTGAAGGTGGCGGCGTGATGTTGATCAACCGTTACACAAAGCAAGCACTGGGTTTAAGTGATTGTGGCCTTGCAGATAAAACTAATTTTGCACAACAACCTGATTTAGGTAACAAGTGCCAAATTTTCCATTTACGCGAACCAAAGTAAATGTAAATAAGCGTTCGACTCTCACCAAGCCACTGTTTCGATAGTGGCTTTTTTATGTGTATGTAGCGTGCGTTTTAATTTTATGAACTTACATTTGAATAGTCGTGTTATTGCCATCATTAATAAAGTGCACTCGCGGCCTGTACATTTAGTATTTTTTAACAAACTGCCAAAGTTAAGCGATTCGCTCAATATAAAAGGTGGTTGTATTTTAAGCTGTTGTCGCTAATTTAATTAGTGTAAGGTGACGCAGCAAAGGTACAATTTGATTGTCCATAATTGTAAGATACAGTGAACCAAGTGTAATGTTAGCGTAGGCTGCTAATATGTAAGGTAAAGCCAAAGATAATTATAAAATAAACTTAAAAAATAGCGCTTTTTATAGATAGAAGCAGGCACAGGAATAGGAAGCCTCATGATATTAAGAATGATTTTATTATTGAGTTTATTGTCAAATATAAATGCAAATGCTCAGGATCCAGAGCCTGAACTTACAATTTTGTTGAACGACTGGCCACCTTATAATTTTAACAAAGGTGGTAAGCTAGTTGGTATTAGCACAGAGTTAGTAGAAGCCGCGCTGCAAAAAGCGAACATCAAATACAAACTGTTAGTTTATCCTTTTAAGCGCGCTTTATACACTGTCCAACAAACTCCTAACACTTTGCTTTTTACAGTAGCTCGCATTCCTGAGCTCGAAAATATGTATAAATGGATTGGCCCTTTGCACACCAGAGAGGTATATCTGTATAAATTAAATTCCCGATCTGATATACAGATCAACAAAATCGCAGATATCAAACAATATAAAACTAGTGTGCTGATGGGCGGTTCAGTTGAGCAATTCCTTAAACGTAATCACTTTCAAGAAAATATAGACTACTATGTTACTGTTAATTCAGAACAAATATTAAAAGCTTTATTTAAAAAAAGGACAGATCTGATCCCTGGAGATCCATTAGATTTAGCCTATCAAATGAAAACGCTGGGCTATGATCAGTCAGCAATTGAAAAAGCCTATTTACTGTCGAACGAAGGTGGCTATTACATGATAGCTAATAAAAAAACATCAGATGAAATGATAACAAAAATTCAGAAATCTTTAGATGAAGTGCTTGCATCAGATAAGAAAGATAAAACTATCGAAAAGTATCTACAAATAAAAAGCGGTTCCTTTAACTAAAAATCTATCGATTAAACAATCACTAATTATTTTGGTGATTAAATTGCAAAGCTTATTGCGCCTGGTAGCAGAAGGCATTTTAATGGCCGATTTACTTTTGTCAGTAAAAATTGCTGTAGCAAGGAAATACGAGTGCACCAATCTGCCTAGCGATTGGCCAGTTTTTATAACTCATAATTATGCCTAATTGTTGATATTGCGCTTATTTAAGTATAGCTAAAAACACGATTGCTAATAATAGAATATGAGCAGTACTACAATAGTAACAACTAATCGCGATTTCAGTTGATCACACCATGGCACTGACAAGTGCACCTGTGTCGGTAATACCAGCTTCTTTCATCGCTTCAGCGATGGTTTGAACTAACGAACCCATTTGAGCTTGCATTGATACAATCATATTAGTTTGCGCTTCGACTTGTGCTTTAACAGCTTCATCTTGCTGGTTATCTAGCGCTTTTAACTTTTCGAGTTGCTCTTTTTGTTGTTCAATCTGTTCTTTGATTTTTTTCAGCTGTTCGATCATTTTAGCGATGTGATCGGGCATATCTGAATTGGCCTCTTTTTCTGCTTTCTCTTTAGTTTCCCGGCCTGATATATTGTCTAACTCTTTTTCTGATAAACGATAGCCAGTAGTATCGTTACTTTTTACCGTAGACTCTGATGGTGACGCAATTGGCTGTCCCAGTGGTTTATGTATCTGCATCATGGCTCTTTATAATGTGATTTAATCATACTTATCGGCTGAAAGAGGCGTTACTAAAGGGGAGGCATGTAAATAAAAGCCAAATATTAATTTGGCTTTTATTTGGATAGCTGCAGACTAACGAACTTGGTTAGCCCATTTTTCACCGGCTGGTGTGCGGCGCCATTTAAAATACTGATCAAGTGTTTCTAGCGCTTGTTTGTCGGGCACTGGGCCGACTTTTGGTTGCTGTTGAAAATACATAGTGCTGGGTTTGTCATTATTAAAAGCAGGCCAATTTGGTAATGCATCGTCATTTGGATTGCCATTTTTGGCAAAGTTAGTCCAGTAGGTTGCCATTATATCTGACATTTTTAAATCATTTTTAGTTACATTCGGATCTGCTTTATTAAGGTTTTTAAACATATAGGCTATTTCATGACCGTGGCCAGAGCCATGATCTTCATCTTTGCCGCCAAGTTTACGCTCAGGATGGTGATCAAAGTAATATAAATAAACAGGGGCTCTTCCATGTTCAGTTTGTAACTTAGCCCAGCTCCAAGTATGCCAACCAAAGGCAGCATCACGCACCAGATTACGGGCGCTGCGAGGGATGCTGTTTTTTGCAACAGGGTAAGCCTCAAGTAAACTTGGCGCAAATTGACCGAAGCGAGTCTTTACTCCATCAACAAAATTATTAACATCAGGGTCCCACACAAAGCTGACGCCTTCATCCGAGTTATAACCAATTAAAGCAGGTACATCATTAAACTTGCCTTGCTGATAGAGCTTATATTGGTCGTCTTTTATCACATAGCCGTCAACAATGGGCCAACCACCGGGAAGTGACCAGCCTTTTGGTATAAAAGTTTTTGCGCTCATTTTTCGCAGTTGTGCAATGGAGCTTGTGCCAAACTGTTTTACATAGTCGAAACCTTCTGTTTGAGCCTGTTGTAAGGTTGACATGTTTTCACCGGGGTAGTTCTTAATGCGAGTAGGACCAAATGAACCACCACTTTGCGAGATAACTTTGTTAAATAACCCTTTAGCTAACGGTGAGGCGGCAAGCATGCTAACCGAAATGCCGCCCGCAGATTCACCCGCAATGGTAAGATTATTTGCATCACCACCAAACTCACTAATGTTTTGTTTAAGCCACTTTAAGGCGGCTAGTTGGTCGAGCAACCCATAATTACCTGATACGCCAACTGGGCTTTCCTTATTAAGTTCAGGATGGGCTAAAAAACCTAATTGACCAACGCGATAAGCAATAGACACTACTATCACGCCTTTATTGGCAAGTTCGCTACCATCAAAAATAGGATCTGATGAACTGCCAAAGCTAAAGCCACCACCGTAGATCCAAACGAGCACCGGGAGCTTTTCATTATTTGATTGCGCGGGCGTCCAAATATTCAGATATAAACTATCTTCACTGCTCCCAGATACGGGATCGCCTGCTTGAATTGGGGCAGGGGCATACGCTTGTGCTTTAAGCACACCTTGCCATTTTTCGGCAGGTTGAGGGGCTTTCCAGCGCAACTCTCCAACCGGTGGTTTAGCAAAGGGCACGCCTTTAAATACGGCTAAGTTTTGCTGGGCCGTGCCTTCAAGTTTGCCCTGTGCCACGCTGACTTGGGTTAATGGTTCTGCGTTTGCGCTGGCTGCAGCTGTAGCAAAAAATGTGGCCCATAAAAGCCGTTTAAGTTTTGATACGTTCATAATCATTCCTTTAAAATTGCTTTGCTTATCTTTTAATTGCCAATCAAGCTTATAGTTTGCTGTAGCAAAAAGTTGCGCGCCATCCCAGAATTGACCTGCAATAGCGATTTTTTGCAGATTTGCGCTTTGGTAAAATTCACTGAGCAGATTCGCAAATTGTGCTCTAATCCAATCAATGACGTGAGGGAGCATGCTATTTCTGGCCTTATTTAAGAATTTGTCATCAAGGCTGTTTTGCCTTTTGCCCAGTGCTATCACTAAGTAACCATATGAATTAATCTCAGACAGCATATGCTCAAAAGGAAATAAGGTGTCCATTCAGCCGCCGTTAGCAATAACTTTAAATGCTGTCATTTTGGCAAAGCAAAAACAGGGTATAAGAACATAAGAATACGGTACATAGCCCTTACTAAGTTGTTATTATAGTACAAATAGTGCGGTAGAAGATAAGTGATTTTTTGAAATAATTGATAAATAAAAAAGCCAGACTCTCGTCTGGCTTTTCACGACAACAAACTATTGGGCAAGGCAGCTCGCCCAAAATAGTTTATTCTTGTGCAGTTGCTGCATCAAAGAGTGCTTTAATTGCATCAGCATCAATTGCACCGCTGAATACTTTTAACTCATCAATTGCACCAGCATAAGGCGTATCCCAATAGTTTACGCCTAACGCAAATTCATTGGTCTCGCCTGCAACAGTGAATACACGTGGAAAACCTGCAGCTTCAAGTTTTAATTCACCATTTACGTACATTTTTAGTGTATCACCATTGCTACCATCGACAGTCATGGCTAAGTGAGTCCATTTGTCTTTAGGTATACGAGTATCAAGCTCACCGTTATCGAAAAATGCGCCCGTAGTTGCCCAAAGTCGAGTTTTATCAGTACCATCCATTGATGGGACAAGGCTTAACCACGTTGACGAATTTGCACCGGCAAAGAATGCAGTCGTGTAACTGGTAAATACATCTGGTTTTAACCACAGTGAAATTGAATAGTCATTCGTTGTAATTAAGTTATCAGGTAATCTCACTCCAACATTACCATCTAGATGTACAGCTTGACCGATAATACCGTCAGTGAAAGTGACAGCACCGCCTTGGTTATCTATCCGGTTACCGGTTGCGTTACCTTTACCGTAAACGCCTTCAAGCTCAGCTAAATCACCTTCAAAGCTATATTGCGCAGGGGCAAGTGATTTAACGGTAACATCGAAGGTTTTAGTGTCAGTGAAGCCTTTATAGTTAATCGTTGCAGTTAAGGTGACGATTTGATCGCCTGCCAACGCACTTGGTTGATTAACGATAGCTGTGCCATTAACAGGTTTTAGGTATTCTTCATTATTTGATGTCCAACTGATACCGGATACAAATGGACCAACACGCGGTAGAGTGAGGTTATCACGCACTGCTGATACATCACCTAAATCTAATGCATCTTTTACAAAACCAGCGAATTTTGTTGGATCAGTTAAGTTATTGATAGCAGCTGCATTGATGTCTAAGTTACCAAGGGCATAGTCATATACTATTAATTCATCAATCTCGCCTTGGAATGGTAAATCCCAGCCATAGTTTACGCCAAGTGCAAAGTTACCCGTTGCATTACTAAAAAAATCAGCGCGTGGCATTGATCCTGCTAAAACCCCATCACGGTAAAGTTTAGCTTCGCCGTTGGCATAAGTGATTGCAACATGCGACCAAGTAAGCGTTGCCGGGGTTGCAGAAATGATTTGGTTCCACTGTTCAACACCCGCATCATCTAAATATTTGCTCCATAGCATTGGTGTGGTTGTAAAATGAGTGTTACCAGGGATCAAGCTCATCCATCTATCAACAGTCGTAGTGGCGAAGAATGATGGTGAAAAATCAGTTAAAACCGTTGGTTTCAACCAATAAGAAACAGTGTATGCACTTGATTGAATAAAGCTATCAGGTAATCTGACACCTGTTGCACCATCAAAACTAAATGCTTGGCCTGTTTGCCCAGCAGCATACGCTTGATTACCTGCGCCGGTGTTTAACAAATTATTATCAGTAGTTGTGGCACTTGGTAAATTTCCTAAGCTATCTGTGAGCGCATTTTCAAATGAATAATGTGCTATCGCATTTTTAAACTCAGGACGTGCGGTTAAATTAACTGTAAATGTTTTACTCGTGGTTTGGCCGTTTAGCTCAATATTGGCTGTGAGCGTCACTGATTTATTACCACGGTCTGGGGTTGGAATAAATACTGCACCGTCGCTACCTATGTAATATTCATCACTACTTTGCCAGCTGATTTGTGCGCCATCTTTACCAAGAGTTGGTAATGAGTAACCTTCATCTGCAATACTTAACTCAGTTTTAATATCCAACGCTTGAGCAACAGTGGCAAGGATATCGCTTGTTGCCGTAATATCGTCAACTTTAGTTGCCCAAACCGTTGCTCCTTCACTTGATACTCCCGACAGCGTTGGTACAAGTGCTTTATTGGCATCATCCCATTGCCATTTAGCGACGGCAAAGTAAGTGCCAGATTCTAATACTAGTTTAATATTGGTATTAGAATCATCGCTAGGATACCAAGTACCAGGATCGCTGCCTGTTACTGAGTTATCAGCATTAAGTGCAATGTGAGTTGAACGAATAGCACTGGTATTAACGGTTGTACCATGGTTTATGAATTTGTAATAACCTTGGATTTCGTCCATCGATAGTACATTCTCACCATTGAGTGGAACATAGCGTTGTGGTGAAAGTACAGGCCAACCAAGTTGGTTAATGAACATTTCATGGGTTCGTACTTGGTGTGCTTCAGCACTTTCTGGAAATTCAGTAGAGCTTAATGGGAAGCGAGTGTGAGTGACAAATAAATGTTTGCCCGATGCCTGATCATAATACGCTGAGTTATGACCCGGTGATTGATAACCCCAAGCTGGTGCTGTTTCTCCGAGCTCTTGGGTATATTCAAAACCACCTAATAGTTTTTCACCTATTTCAAGGCCGCCTGCAGAGGCAATATCGTTGCCCGCATTATCTAAATAAGGACCTTGTGGGTTCTTTGAACGTGCAACACGTACATTATAACCATCATTAGCAGCAAATCCTGCAACTGAGTAAAAAAGATAGTAGTAATCACTTTCAGGGCTATACATAGTAAATGCACCTTCCATAGCACGGAAGTCACCACCGACTAGTTTAGTTCCATAGCCTTGTCCTGCTTCAGGCATGCCTGTTGTTTCATCTATAGCAAGTACAAATATCCCGCCAGAGTATGAACCGTACACCATCCATAAATTGCCATCTTTATCATAAAAAGCGGCGGGGTCAATGGCATTGGGATCTACAGCGCCAGCCCATATTGTTTGCCCATTATCTAATGGATACTTAGCAAATTCATCATCAGTACGGTAGCCGCTGCGTAAAAAAATGCCTTTATTTTTGTATGGACCTTCAATAGAGTCTGCTTCTGCAAGACCTAAATAAGAGCGATTAAAGCATACTTCATCAACAGTGTTAGGTGTATCTGGATTATCTTGAGCGCAATGATTGTAGTAAAACCAAAACTTGCCGTTGGGTGCTTTAATTACATCAGCAGCCCAGTTACCGGTAAAGCCATCAGTCCATTCAATACCCTCTGCAATTTCGGTTGTGTAATTAAAATCAAACAACGGGCTTTCATTTACAGCACTGTTTGCTGATAAACTTGAAATCATTTCCCAGTTCATTAAATCGGTCGATTTAGCGGCAGCTAAATGTGAGCCAAAAATATAATAAGTATCATCGACTTTTAAAACCGACGGATCATGCACGGCAACATTAGTCACTGTTACATTGCCATTGTTGTTAAATTGTACACTGCTACTTACAGTTGGCTTTGCGGTTGCAGTAGGTTGTGCCGCTAATACGCCTTCGGGCGCTGAATTGCTGTCTGAACCGCATCCTGTAACAGCTAAAGCGCAGCTGATCACCATCGCTAATCTGGTTAGTTTCATTTTTTAATGTCCTCTTATAACTGGGATTTTTGTTATTTAATGTTGTCAATAAAATTGCTGTGCACCTAACGTAAAATAGCAACTACGTAGTATTGTAATTTTATAGTACTATTTCAAATGTGCAAATACTTTTGCAAAAGTAATTGTTATGTAAATAAAAAGTGCTTTGTTTACAATGCTTACAGCTGTGTTTCAATTATCATCAAGCAATGATTTGCGACGATTTTTCGCTTATTTACAGCAAGTAATGTAAGTATTACGCGAAAATAGAGGGGGTT
Source organism: Pseudoalteromonas sp. SG41-2 (assembly GCF_014164535.1). Taxonomy (NCBI): domain Bacteria; kingdom Pseudomonadati; phylum Pseudomonadota; class Gammaproteobacteria; order Alteromonadales; family Pseudoalteromonadaceae; genus Pseudoalteromonas; species Pseudoalteromonas sp. SG41-2. The sequence continues at coordinate 92,013 of NZ_JACJFK010000014.1, forward strand.
AACCAGATCTCAGGTAAAGGTATTTACGAATGCTTTGATTTAAAATTATAAAGGTTAATAAAGTGTCTACCTAGAAAGTTATCAGAATTAACAAGGCGAGTTTACGCGTCAGGCACTTACCTATTGCAAGTTAACTCAACGCAGTTAGCGATTGAAAATCGTCTTTATAAGTAGATTTATTCACCAGCGAACAATTTTTTAAACCACGGTGATAGGGGCTCTGCAGTGAGAGCCCCTTCGTTGACTGAGTTATTTGTCTTTACTCAACCCTTCAGTGGTCATGATGATACGCTGTAAGGTACCATCATCATTGTATATAAGTGGTTCAATCGCAACTGAGCGACGAAAACGTCCGCCACTTGGCTTGCCATCTTTTGGTGGTACTGCACCTGTATGGTAAATAAAGTAACTTTTATCTTTAAACTCGATAATTGACTGATGATTAGTCTCGCTGTTACCGGCAATCTCATTGAGAATGCCTTTGTACTGCCAAGGGCCATGGATACTTTTACTCATTGCGTAGCAGATTTTTTCTGGAAATTCACATGCATAAGAAACATAGTAATATTCATCTTTCTTATGAACCCATAAAGCTTCAGTGAAATTAGGTAAGTCGATGGTTTTGATTTCACCGTCTAGGCTTAATAAATCATCACTTAGTTTTACATATTTAGGTACGAGGTTACCAAAAAATAGGTAGGTATCACCGTTTTCTTCTACGTAGGTGGCCGGATCTATATCATCCCAATCATTCGGTGTTTGGGTAGTCATATCATTAGTAACCAATGCATGACCTATAGCGTCTTTAAATGGTCCGGTAGGAGATTTCGACGTTGCAACACCAATTGCAAAACCAGGTTTAGTTTCATCATGGCGAACAGTGGTGAAGAAATAAAAGGTGCCATCACGTTCAATCATATGCGCTGCCCATGCATCGCCCTTAGCCCATTTAAAGTCAGTGGCTTTCATTATTGGGCCATGCTTTTTCCAATTCACCATATCTGTTGATGAAAAAGCAAGCCAGTCATGCATCTCAAAGAAAATATCATTATTAGGGGCAACATCATGACCGGTATAAAGATAAACTGTGTCCTTATGAACTAATGCCGCTGGATCTGCGGTGAACACGTCGGTAAATAATGGGTTTTGTGCTGCAACCATACCGCTCGATAAGAGTAATGGTAACGCAAGGGCTGTTAATTTATTTTTCATATGTATCCTTATAGATGGTGTAAGCCAAAGTATCTGCGCTTGTGTGTAGTTTTAGTTAATTCATGGCAGCTGTGAGTACTAAAAATTAGTAAAAGTACAATAAAAAACACCATTAATTGTATTATTGTATTTTTATTGTGATGACATCAGCATAACCGAGGTAAATATATAGTTGCAATGCATTTATATTTTTACACAGTATTAATGTGATTGTTATTCGCATTGTCGACTTTAAGCTTTTGAATTTCATAGCCTTACTTTTTTAATTGTTAGGTGGCTAGATGAAACAAGCTAATAAATCAACTATTTCAATGGAGTGGGTGTTAACTACTCTTTACAGGTTATTTGAATTTGTTGTTTTTTGAGTTGACCCTTAAATAGTCATACAATATGATTAAAGTCCGAGTGTAAATCTATATACATAGTCAATGTAGATATCTCGTATACTGTTTTGACAACACACAATGGGCAATGCAGTGGTCACTCTTCGGTAACTTAATTGGATAGTTCAGAGTTCCGATATAACTATAATTTGGAGAACACCGCTAATGTTTAAAAAAACACACATAGCCAGTGCGATAGTTTTGGCATTTACATGCCAACTGTCTTACGCACAGGATGAAGTAACAAATACACCGCCAGATAGCACTGATGATATCGAAGTTATCCAAGTATCAGGTATTCGCGGTAGCTTAAACAAAGCGCTAGATGAAAAACGCGCTAGCGTACAAATTGTTGATGCGATTGTTGCCGAAGACATTGGTAAATTTCCTGACAATAATGTCGTTGAAGCACTACAGCGAGTTTCAGGTGTACAAACTACCGGCCGTGGGGGCGGTGAAGTCAGCAGCGTATCAATTCGTGGTCTAAGCGATGTTCATACTACTGTAAATGGCCGTGATATTTTTACCGGCTCAGGTCGTGATGTGTCGCTGCAAGATATTCCTGCTAGCTTACTCTCTGGTGTTACCGTATATAAAACGCGATCGGCAAAGCAAGTTGAGCGTGGTATAGCTGGCTCGATTGATATTAAAACTCAGCGTCCATTTAACTTTGATGGTAAAAAAGTAGTACTAGCAGCACGCGGTATTTATTCAGACCAACCTGACAAAGTTGACCCTAATTTAAGTATGTTATTAAGTAATCGTTGGGATTTGGATGGTGCGGGTGAGTTTGGTGCACTGGTCAATGTTTCCTATTCTAAAACGCACTACCGCGATGATACATTAGCTGCAGGGGCTGCATTACCCTATTTCACAAACCAACCAGCTACTGGTTTTAGACCTTATTCTCCAATTCCTAGAACGTTAGGAGCACCGGGTAACGAAACCTCTGTTTGGCAGAGCTTAGAAAATGGCCTACCAACAACACCAGGTTCAGCGCTTGATATAAATGGCCAGTCAGCAGAGTATTTACTTGGCCGTGACGCTGTTTTTGGTAACTCTTTTAGCGGTGAACGTAAGCGCCCAGCAATAACAGCCTCATTTCAATGGGCACCTAATGATACATTAGAGTTAACGGCTGAAGGTTTTTATACTGGCTATCGTAATGAGTCACAAAATTCATTATGGCATGCGTTTAGTTACAATGATAACGTCGGCATTGAAACACCGGTTACTTACGATGACACAAATGTCATAAAGCAAAGACAAACCCTCGGCGCAGATGGTTTTGTAAGTGGTGATGCTACTTCTCAAAAAACAGACACGTATTTATACGCATTGGGTGCGAAGTGGCAAGCATCAGATTATCTGACCATTAATAGTGAACTGGTATATCAAAAAAGTGATTATGAAAGCGACTTTTTAGCAATGCGCTTTAATCGCGCAACTTTTCCTACTCTAAACGTTGATTATAATAATGGTGGAGGTGTACCCGCAGTCGTATACGAAGACGATCCTAATACACCTGTAAATGAAGCTGATATGAGCGCTGTTGCAAACTGGAATGCTGCTGATCTATATGACAATGGTGATGGCAACAGTGGTGACTCAATTGCGTTTACGTTTGACGCAGAATATTTATTTGGTGGCACATATATTGATAAAGTTTCTTTTGGTGGGCGCTACGAAAAACGTACTGCAGAAGCATTCACTCGTACTCAGAATAAATATCAACCAACATCGCTAACTAATTTCATGAGCCAGTTAGTTGAAGCAGGTGTAAGCGATGACGGATCTGGGCTTATCTATCAGGTTGATGATTACTTTGATGGCCGAGCTAACGTTTTCAATAACTTTATCGCAGCAGATGGTGGTTACTTACTTGATAATGTAGATGCTGTCCGCGCTGTCTATGGGTTTAACAAAGAAGATAAGTATAAAACGTTTGATATTAAAGAAGATTCTTATGCTTTATATAGCACAATGAACTTTTATCTCTTTGAAAATATTAGCGGTGAGGTTGGTGCTCGTTACGTGAAATATAATCAAGATATGAAGTTTCAATCACTATTATCTAAAAATCCTGCTCAGTATGACCAAACCGTTGAATCAGAAAGTATCAATAAGTTGCTACCAAGTTTATCTCTAAACTGGAATATTACAGAAGATATTGTCGGGCGTGTTGCGTATACAGAAACACTAAGAATGCCTAATTACGCTGATTTAAGCTCTGTGGCACGTTACGAAGATCCAATTACCAAAGCGCAAGAATATGGTACCGGTAGTACTGGTAATCCTAATTTACAAGCTACTGAGTCAAAAAATTATGACTTATCGCTAGAGTGGTATTTTGCTGATACAAGTTCTTTATACGCGTCTTACTTTAAGCGTGAAATTGATGGGTTAGTCATTTCATCACGTAGAAATGTTGTACGCGAAGGCGATGATGGCGAAACTCGTCCATACGTTGTTAGCTTTCCTGGTAATGCGTCAGATGGTGAATTATCTGGTCTCGAGTTAGGATTAGTCTATTTCCCAGAAAATCTGCCAGCCGTTCTTGATGGCTTAGGTATGCAGGCAAGTTACACTAACTTAGACTCTTCGCAGGACACTCCTGACTTTGATTCGTTAGGCAATATTATTGGTTATACCGAAACAAGTATGACAGGCGTTTCTGATGAATCAGTTAGTGTCGTTGGTATTTACGAGCGAGAGTCATTTGATATGCGTTTGTCATACTTATGGCGCTCAGCGTTTTATAGCGGAACAACGGATGCTACTTTTGCGAATCCATTACAAATTTGGAATCGCCCAGAGCAAAGTTTAGATTTCCAAGTTAGTTATAACATTACAGAAGATGTTACTGTCACATTTGATGCTACTAACTTGTTAGATGATAAGTATCAAACTTATTATGGAGAAGGTAACGAAAATCTATTTAATGCGGGAAGTAGTATTTTTTCTCGTACATTTGCTTTAGGTGCACGGTATTCATTCTAATGTAAATTAGAGTATAAAAAGCCCCGATAACCTCGGGGTTTTTTATGCTTATTCATATTATACAGAAAATTATTCCCATTGCTTGTAAAGCTAATTGTTTCGTCTTTTTTGTTTCCCCGTACTTGGAATTACCGATCTTAATATATGTTATAGCTATGGAGCATTGGCATACCCTTTCAAGTGAGTTGTTAATTTGTAGTATAATAATTATTTGATTTAGGATGAGTTATATTTCACTTTTTGATACTTCTATCTTTCCCGTAAGATTATATTTCATCAACCAATTGTTTTTTATGGCCTTGTTGCCAAGATTTGTTTTTTTGATTTTTATTTAACATTTATTTATTTTTATCAGTTGACTGTTAATTAATCATACAATATTATCAATGTCAGGCAGCAAATAATTAACATAATAAAAGGCAACCTTAATACAGGCTCTGACAACAAGTTTGTAAATAAGGGGAAGCAGAGGGTAATAGCCTTCTGGGGAAAACAAATGGAGAACACCACTCATGTTCAAAAAAACACACATAGCTAGTGCAATAATCATGGCTGTTTCATGTCAGTTTGCATATGCGCAGCAAGAAGATAATGCATCGGTAAATGCTGAGAAAGACGACATTGAAATTATTCAGGTTTCTGGTATTCGTGGTAGCTTAAATAAGGCACTGGCTGAAAAACGCTTTAGTACACAAATTGTCGACTCTATTATTGCAGAAGATATTGGCAAGTTCCCAGATAACAATGTAGTTGAAGCACTACAAAGGGTTACTGGTGTACAAACCACAGGCCGTGGTGCTGGTGAAGTGAGTACTGTGTCTATTCGTGGTCTAACGGATGTTCATACTACGGTCAATGGTCGAGATATTTTTACCGGTGCAGGGCGCGATGTTGCACTGCAAGATATTCCGGCGAGCTTACTATCTGGCGTAACAGTTTATAAAACGCGATCAGCAGATCAAGTCGAGCGAGGTATTGCGGGTTCAATCGACATTAAAACAAATCGCCCGTTTAACTTTGATGGCCAAAAAGTTGTTTTAGCTGCACGTGGTATTTACTCCGATCAACCAGATAAAGTTGACCCAAATATTAGTGCACTGCTAAGTAATCGTTGGGAAATTGACGGCGCTGGTGAGTTTGGTGCACTGTTTAATGTGTCGTACTCTGAAACCAATTATCGTGATGATACGATAACTGCAGGTGCAGCGTTTCCATTTTTTACTAATAATCCGCAAGCAATGTACTCTCCTTATTCACGTATTCCTGAATATGACTCGCAAGGAAACAAGGTTTGGCAGATTGGTCAAGAGAACGGTTTACCTAATACTCCAGGGTCTAAACTAAACGTTGAAGGTGAGCCGACAGAGTATTTAATAGCACGTGATGCTATCTTTGGTACGTCATTTACTGGTTTACGTAAACGTCCAGCAGCTTCTATCTCGTTGCAGTGGGCACCGGTTGATACTTTAGAAATAACCGCCGAAGGTTTTTACACCGGGTATGAAAACGAGTCACAAAATGCGATGTGGTTTTCAAACACGTTTGAAAACGGCAATGGCAATATTGAAACACCAACTATTTTCGATGGCACTAATGTAGTTAAAGAAAAACAAGCGATTAATGCAGGTGGTTTCCAAAGTGGTGATTTCTCATATGGTAAAACAGATAGTTACTTATATGCACTAGGTGCACAGTGGCAAGCTAGTGAATATTTAACAATTAACACTGAAGTTGTTTATCAAGAAAGTGAATTTGAAACTGATTTTTTTGCAATGCGCTTTGACCGTGTAGCCAAAGGGTTAAATGTTGATTTTAATGATAATGACGGAGTTCCTGGGATTGCATTTTGGGATGATCCTAACACCGCAGTAAATGAAGCTGATATGGCTGCAATACAAAATTGGAATGCGGGTACGGTGTATGATAACGGCGGTGGTAATCGCGGGGATTCTACGACATTTACTTTTGACGCTGAATATCTTTTTGGTGGTCGATTCATAGATAAAGTGAAATTTGGCGGTCGCTACGAAAAACGCACAGCTGAAGAGTTCACTCGAACAAATGAAGGTGGGATTGGTAATACTAGTGTTGAAAGTTTAATTCAACAATTGGCCGCAGCAGGAACTACTGGTGATGGATCCGGTATTGTATTCCATGTGGATGATTACTTCGATGGCAGGGCAGATACATTCAGTAACTTCGTTACCGCTGATGGTGGTTACATGCTTGATAACGCTGGTGCAGTACGCAACGTGTATGGTCTAGAAGCCGAAAATGTTTATAAAACCTTAGATATTGAAGAAAACTCGTATGCATTATATACAACCACTAATTTTTTCATAACTGAAAATATAAGTGGGGAATTTGGGGTGCGTTATGTCAAATATGAGCAGGATATGGACTTCACAGCAGAAACTGGAACAAATACTAATATTTTTGATTCAAGCTCTGCGAGCGCAGACGTCAGTAAATTACTGCCAAGCTTAGTTCTAAACTGGAATATAACCGATGATGTGATAGGTCGTTTTGCTTACACTAATACCTTACGTATGCCTAATTTTGCAGATTTAAATGCCTTGCAGTATTTTACGGATCCTCTTACAGAGGGAACTAAGAATGGGACGGGCACAGGAGGGAACCCGCAATTACAACCTGAAGAGTCGACAAATTATGATATCTCTTTAGAGTGGTATTTTGCCGATTCAAGTTCACTTTACGCAACTTATTTTTTACGAGAAATAGATAGCCGAATAGTCCCAGGGCGAAAAGTTGTGATGCGACCTGATAAGAATGGTGACATTATTCCTTACGCGCTTAGTGCCCCTGTTAATGCAAGTGAAGGCGAATTATCTGGTTTGGAACTTGGTTTAGTATATTTCCCGGATAACTTGCCTGAAATGCTAAATGGGCTTGGTCTGCAAGCAAGTTTTACCGCACTAGATTCATCTCAAAAACTACCTGAGTATAACAACGATGGAACCATTAGCGGTTATGTAGATTCAAGTATGGCTGGTGTATCTGATCAATCATATAGTGTGGTGGGTATTTATGAGCGAGATTCGTTCGATATGCGCTTATCGTATGTATGGCGTTCAGAGTTCTATACCGGTAACGAAGCGGCTATTTTTGCTAATCCATTGCAATTTTGGAACCGTTCAGAACAAAGTTTAGATTTCCAATTTAGCTATGATGTAACAGATGATTTTGTGGTGACTTTTGATGCTACAAATATACTCGACGATGTGTATCAAAGTTATTATGGTGAAGGCAACGAAAACATCTATAACTTTGGTAACGGTATATATTCACGCACTTTTGCAATTGGTGCCCGTTATTCTTTCTAAGTTTATATAATCTTTAAAGTACAAAACCTCGACTTTGGTCGGGGTTTTTACTTATCAACTCATTGAATTAATTTAACTTGTATTTATTCGCTCTGAGATAGTTGAGCTTCCAAAATTATGATTCGTCGAAAAGAGTTGCGATCCTATTAGTATGATAATACTATCAATGAAGTTATCATTAAATTTACAATAATAAGCAATACAATGGTCACCAGTGTGATAAAACAAAGAATAGGTGACCTTTATTATTTTAAATATGGCGTATTAAGGTACTACATATTTTAAAAATCAGGTAGTTGTATGGAAAATCAAAAGTTATCAGTGGTAGAAAAAGTCGGTTTTGGTGCCGGTGATATGGCAGTAAACGTTATGGTTGCTGCATTATTTTATTTTATGTCGTTTTTCTACACCGACATTTATGGCCTCGACCCTGTTGATATGGGTATTTTATTTTTAGTTGCACGTTTTGTTGATGCGTTTACTGACCCATTAATGGGCGTGATTACCGATAAAGTAAAAACTCGCTGGGGGCAGTTCCGCCATTGGTTCTTATTTTTATCTGTGCCATATGGTATTTCAATCGTCCTGCTATTTACCACTCCAGATTTTGATTACAATATGAAGTTGGTGTGGGCTTACCTTACTTATTTATTTGCCACCTTGATGTTTACCGGTGTAGCAATTCCTTATATTTCGTACATTGGCGTATTAACCGCAGATCCTAAAGAACGTTTATCAGCGAATGGTTATCGGATGTTTTTTGCCAAAATAGCCAATGTTATTATTGTATTTTCTGTACCTTTACTGGCATCAATGTGGGGCGGTGGCGATATCGCTCATGGTTATAAACTGGCAATGATTTTAGTGTCTACCTGTGGTGTAGCATTGTTTCTGTTTTGCTTTTTTACTACTCGTGAACGTATTACTCATGAACCACAAACCGAAAGCATACTGACCCAATTTAAAGTGCTGATTAAAAACGATCAATGGTTGCTGCTATGCGCCGCATGTGTGCTTGGTACTTTAGGTTATGCAATTCGTGGCAGTGTGGCTATGTACTACGCTAAGTACTATTTAGGTGCTCCTGATCTGGCGGGTACTTTTACCAGTGCCGGTATCGCAGCATCAATAGTATCTATGGTGGCAAGTACGTGGATCACCCAACGTTATTGTAAGTTAAAACTATTTAGATGGTCACAAATCGCAGTGTTGTTTATTTCGCTGATAATGTTTTTTGCAGTGCAACCTGGTGACATCTGGTTGGCCTTTGTGTTGTATATCATTTTATCTTTCGTGGTTGATTTGCATGCACCGGTGTTTTGGTCCGCGATTGCAGAAGCGGTTGACTATGGCGAAATTAAAGACGGTGTTAGGGCATCAGGTTTGTCATTTGGCGGGATTTCATTTTGCCAAAAAGCCGGTGGTGGTTTAGCGGGTCTTGCCGGTGGTTTACTGTTAGCTTTTTTTGATTACCAGCCAAATATTGAACAAAGTCAATTTACCATGACTGGATTAGCATTAATGCTGACCATTATTCCTGGTGTGTTTCATGCCATTTTGGGCTTTGTGCTATTTAAATACAAAATTACCGATAACTATTATACCGATATGGTTAAAAACCAGCGGTTACCAGAATAATTTTAGGAGCATTTATGTCAACTTTACCTAAACCTTTGATCCCACAACGTGCTGATCCATATATTCATAAGCACACAGATGGTTATTATTACTTTACCGCGTCAGTGCCTGCCTATGATGGCATTGAACTGCGCCGTGCAAAAACCCTAGAAGGGCTTGCAACTGCAACGCCAAAAATGGTCTGGATGAAGCCACAAACAGGTCCATATTCTGAGCTTATTTGGGCTCCTGAGATCCATTTTAATGATGGCGCTTGGTATGTTTATTTTGCCGCAGCACCGAGTCGTGAAATTAAGCACGATTTATTTCAGCATCGTATGTATGCAATTAGCTGTAAAGATGCGGATCCGATTGAGGGCGAGTGGCAGTTTTGCGGTCAAATTGAAACCCCATGGGATACTTTTTGTTTAGATGCCACGACTTTTTATCATAATGATGAGCTTTATTATTGCTGGGCACAAAAAGAACCGGGTGTAAAAGGTAACTCAAATCTGTACTTGGCAAAAATGTCATCACCAACAGAGATCACTGGCGAAATCACCCGTTTAACCATCCCTGAACTTGATTGGGAAATAATTGGTTTTTGGGTGAATGAAGGCCCTAACGTACTTAAACGTAACGGTAAAATATTCTTAACGTATTCAGCCAGTGCCACCGATGAAAACTATGCTATGGGCTTGCTATATGCGGACCTAGATAGTGATTTATTAGATATAAATAGCTGGACTAAAGTGCAAGAGCCAGTATTTCGTAGTAACGAGCCTAAGTCGATGTTTGGCCCCGGGCATAACAGTTTTACGCAAGATGAAAATGGTAACGACGTGCTGGTTTATCACTGTCGTCAATATACTGAAATTGAAGGTGATCCACTGTGGAACCCAGATCGTCATACCTTCACAAAATCACTAAATTGGGATGATAACGGTATGCCTGTTTTTGGTAAGCCTGGCGAACAATAAAAATAACAAAAGGACTCTGTGTATGTTTGTTTTAGCAGTAAAAAAATTACCACACGTTATTAGTTTTTCTCTTGCGGTAATGTTGTTATCGGCTTGCAGCGAACACCCTAATGCAGATGATAAAACTGTTAATACGCATCATACACAGCGCACACCACAACAACTTTTTGCACTTGAGCAAGTTAGCTTAAGTGCAAGCCCATTTTTACATGCCCAGCAAACTAACGTTCGTTATTTATTGGCATTGCACCCAGATCAATTATTAGCCCCTTACTTACGTGAAGCTGGTATCGAGCCCAAAGCGTCATCTTATGGTAATTGGGAAGACTCGGGGCTTGATGGTCACATTGGCGGTCATTATTTATCGGCGTTAAGCCTTGCGTGGGCTGCAACTGGCGATGAAGAACTAAAGCGCCGTTTAGATTACATGTTAAATGAGCTACAACGCGCACAACAGGTTAATGACGGTTATTTAGGAGGCATACCAAATGGTCAAGCGATGTGGCAACAAATCCATGATGGCAATATTAAAGCCGATTTATTTAGTTTAAATGATCGTTGGGTGCCGCTTTATAACATAGACAAAATTTTCCATGGCTTGCGTGATGCTTACTTGATTGCAGGCAGTGAACAAGCAAAAACCATGCTGTTTGATTTAGGCGAATGGTTTTTAAACTTAACCTCTAAGTTAAGCGAGCAGCAGATTCAACAGATGCTGTATTCAGAATATGGCGGTTTAAATGCGGTATTTGCCGATATGGCGACGATCAGTGGCGATAAGCGTTATCTCAAATTAGCGCAACAGTTTACTCAAAATAGCATTGTCGATCCGCTGTTAAAAAAACAAGATAAGCTAACTGGCTTACATGCTAATACCCAAATTCCAAAAATTATTGGTATGTTGAAGGTCGCTGAGGCCACTGATGATAAAGCGTGGCAACAAGGCGCAGATTATTTTTGGCAAACAGTGACTAAAGAGCGCTCAGTGGCCATTGGTGGTAACAGTGTGCGTGAGCATTTTCACGACAAAAAAGATTTTACCGCGATGGTTGAAGACGTTGAAGGCCCTGAAACCTGTAACACGTACAACATGATGAAACTCAGCAAGCTGCTGTTTCTGAAAACCGCGGACACTCGCTATTTAGAATACTACGAGCGCGCAACCTATAACCATATTTTATCGTCACAACATCCTGAGCACGGTGGGCTTGTGTACTTTACGCCAATGCGTCCTGGGCACTATCGTATGTATTCATCGGTACAAGATTCAATGTGGTGTTGTGTCGGTTCGGGTATCGAAAATCATAGTAAATACGGTGAGCTGATCTACAGTAAAAATGACGATAACTTATGGGTAAATCTATTTATTCCAAGTACGCTTGATTGGCAGCAACAGGACTTAAAAGTAACTCAACAAAGCCATTTTCCGGATGCTAATAATATAACCTTAGTGATTAACACATTAGATAAAAAACATAACTCATCAGCGCAGCTGCATATTCGTAAACCAAGTTGGGTTACTGATGAATTGCAGTTTAAGCTTAATGGCAAAGCAATAAATGCCACTGCAGAGCAGGGGTATTACGCAATAAAACATGACTGGCATGATGGCGATAAATTAACTTTTTCTTTAGCGCCAAAACTGTACACAGAGCAGTTGCCTGATGACCAAGATTACTATGCGGTATTGTATGGTCCTGTGGTAATGGCAACCAAAGTACAAGCGTTTAAAAATGAGCATTTAAACTTTGTTGCTGATAACAGTCGCATGGGTCATATTGCAGCAGGGCCTACCTGTCCACCCGAAGCACTGCCTATCATGCTCAGTGAACCCGAGCAGTTTATTGCTGATTTAAAGCGAGCCCCTAGCGCAGAACTTGCATTTACCACAGATAAAAATGTCGCCATTGCTCAGCAGGGGATAGGGAGCACACAAACAACTCAGTTAATTCCGTTTTTTAGGCTTCATGATAGTCGCTACCAAGTTTACTGGCCGCAGCAAAGTGAAGCCGAATTTACTCAATTTGTTAAAGATTCAAAAGCGGCTGAACAAGCAAAAGAGCAATTACGATTATTGACCGTTGACCAAATTACACCGGGCGAGCAACAGCCTGAAGTTGAGCATGACTTTAAAGGTGAAAATACCCGTGCAGGTGTTAATAACGGCCATCATTGGCGTGATGCAACAGGTTGGTTTGAATATAAGCTAACTAACTCAGAGCAGCAGGCAGTTGCACTGCGTATCCGTTACTTTACTGCAGATGTTGGACGTAAGTTTACTATCACAATTAATGGTGAGGTGCTGGCAAAAGTTAGCTTACCTGCTAAGCAAACCGGTGCAGAATTTTACAGTATTGATTATCCATTAACTGATGAAATGAAAAAAGCTAGCTCATTAACACTGCGCTTTAGTGCAATAAAAGGATCGGTTGCTGGTGGTATTTACGGTATTCGTTTAATCAATAATAACTAGTAGGACGAGTATGAGTTTACAGCATTATGACGATGTGCATTCTAAAGTGAGTGTTCGGCGCTACCCGCTCGCAGAGCAATACATAACACAGCCTGGTGTGCATGTAACCGGCTCGGGTTTAATGTATCGAATTATTGAACTGGGAAGTGGCGAACCACCTTCATGGGATGCTACTGTTAAGGTGCAGCAACGCGTGATGACTGCAACAGGGCATGTGCTTTATGATACGCGGCAAATCGAGCAAGTGGCTGAGTATGAGATAGCAGAAGCAATTGAAGGTTTGCAAGAAGCACTCATGCTGATGCCTAAAGGCAGCCGTTATGAACTTTTGATTTTACCGCATCTAGCCTACGATATTTACAGTGTGGCACTGAATGAATCTTTAGCGACAAGCAGTGAGCAGCTTATTTTTATGGATATTAAACTCATTGATTTTAGCGAGTAATATTGGTGCTAGAGCAGTAATTCTTGTGTTAATAATGCGATATATCAAAACAAAAAACCTGCAAAAAATGCAGGTTTTTTAGTGGCTGTTCTTAAGTGTTACTTCTCAATCAGCTTAGTGGTGCGCTTGTTTAGATCTTTGCTATCAACTACTGGCCAGTTATCGTCCCAAGTCATCGGTAGAATACGTAATTTTTGTAAACCGTTATCAGCCGTTTCGTAAGCATGAAGTACTAAGTAATCTTTACCGTCAAAGGTATAAGCGGCATTATGACCAAGCGCTACCCAGTCTTTATTACCTTCGATCACCAGCGAACCACCGCCATTATTTAAGTCACGGCCTTCTTTATCAAGGTATGGGCCTTCTACGTTTTTACTGCGCCCTACACGGACATTGTAAGTGCTGTCTAAACCTTGGCAGCATTTATCAAACGACACAAATAGGTAGTAATAGCCATTCTTTTTAAAGATATATGGTGCTTCTACAGGTCCGTGTTCAGTGTTAGGGCGTGCTGAAATGCTATGCCATTCTTGTGGTTGTGCCAAACGTACCATATCATCGTCAAGTTTCACTAATTTAAGACCGCCCCAAAACGAACCAAAGCTCATCCATGGTGTACCATTGTCATCTTCAACAATCGCTGGATCTATGGCATTCCAGTTATCACGCTCAGGCACAGACTGTATAACTATACCGTGATCTATCCATTTATAATCTGGTGATTTAGGATCTAGAGTTTCGTTAACCGTTACACCGATCGCCGAGGTGTTTTTACCAAACGCAGACACAGAATAATAAAGGTAAAACTTGCCATCTTTTTGGTATACATCCGGCGCCCAAAGGTGGCCACCAAAGTCACTGGCAACTCGTTTTGCCCAGCTCGGCTCGTCTTTAAATACGCGCCCGGTAAGCTGCCAATTTTTCATGTCTTTGGATTCGTAATACGTGATCCCCATACCCGTGCTAAAGACGTAATAGGTATCGCCTTCTTTGGTCATTACAGGGTCGTGTACTTCAACTTGTTTAGCCATGGTATTACTTGCTAAACAAAGTAATGTGCTTGCACCGAGCAGTTTACATGTATGAGCGAACTTTTTTGCGTGTTTCATAGTTGCCTACCTTTTTATTTTAATCATTAAACTTATCAGCTACTATAATATATGTAATACAATATTAACAATGGAAATTAAACTATAAAAATAGGAAATACCATGGCCAAGAATCTGATTGCCACTGCAATTATAAGCGTACTTAGTATGTCATGCTTTTACAGTGTTGCAGAGGCAAATAATAGCCCAACATTAATGCCAATTGATAACCCGATTGTTTTGCAACGCGCAGATCCTTGGTTGGTCCGCGATGAAAAAACCGGTTGTTATACCTTTATTGGTACATCCCCTAAGTTTGACGAAATTGAATTACGTCAAGCTTGTAGACTTAATGACTTGAAACTAGCAGAGCCAAAAGTGATTTGGCATAAAAATGAAAAAGGCCCAATGAGTACCAATATTTGGGCACCAGAGCTACATAAAGTTGATGGCAGTTGGTATATTCATTTTGCAGCGGGTGATGTAGAAAAGCCGTTTAGTATTCGTATGTTTGTGCTTAAAAATGACAACAAAAATCCGATGAAGGGCCAATGGCAAGAAATGGGGCAATTAAAAACCCACCTTGATAGTTTTTCGTTGGATGCCACAACATTTAGCCACAACGGCAAACGCTATTTAGTTTGGGCACAACAAAACCAACCCGCAACGTACAACTCTGCATTGTGGATTGCACAAATGGACTCACCAACATCGATAAAAGAGCCAATAGTTAATATTTCAGAGCCAACACTTGATTGGGAAATACAAGGCTATAAGGTGAATGAAGGAGCTGCAGTGATGATCCGTGAGGGAAAAGTGCTACTTACGTATTCTGCCAGTGCCACCGATGATCGATATGCAATGGGCTTGTTATGGGCCGATGCCGATGCAGATTTACTCGACCCCGCAAGCTGGCATAAAAAGCCACAGCCAATTTTTGCAAGTAACGAAAAAGTAGGGCGCTTTGGTCCAGGTCACAATAGTTTTGTAAAAGCAGAGGACGGTGTTACAGACTTACTAATTTACCATAGCCGTGATTATAAAGAGTTACAGGGTACACCCTTAACAGATCCAAATCGCCATGCGCGTGCACGCGTAATAAAGTGGGATGACCAAGGATTTCCTATTTTGTCTAAAGAAAAAGGAGACTAATTATTAGTCTCCCATAGTTAATAATGAGTTTACTACAGTCAGATATATGCCGATGATAGTGATTTAAAATATTCTATAGGTCAATTACGAAGGGATGTGCCAGTATCCTTTGTGTTTGCTCGAGTGTTAGCCCTTTAGCGGTTGCTGCTAAAGGAACGCGGTGCATCAGATTGTTGACGGTGGTGCTGGTTAAATCATCTTCAGTTCCATTGGCTTCTACGGGGTGAGCGAGTCCAAGGAAGTGGCCAATTTCATGCGCTGTTAATCGTGCTATCTCGTTTATAGTGCCAGGAGCACTTTGTGGGAAAGCGCAATTGGTGGGTGATACAAAAATACCATCAGCCACACCTGCGCCACCAGGGATACGAGGCGTAAACCCTGCTAAATTTTGTAGGCCAAAGCCAGTTTGTTGTTTAACGCATTTGCCAATAACAACACTAATCGTATCCTCATCTTTGCTTTTAAGTTGTGACAAGATATTTGCTAAAGGGGTTAAATCGTGAGTACTTTTCATTATGATGGCTGCATCATCTATAAATTCAACCTCAGTTACATTAACGTTCAGGTCTAATTCAAGGCCAATTAAAATAGAAAGTGATTCAACATCTATTTCAGAAGCAATAGCAGAACTTAAAGCAAACCTTACGTTAATGCTTGGATTAGCTGGCATAGCAGAGACGAGCAATTCTATATTGATATTTTTGGCTAGAGTATCTTTGGAAAAAGAGTCACACGGCACTGGTTTAAATGTCATTTGAGTGATTTCTGCTGCAACACCTTCTAATACAAACAAACCCAGATCAGAGAGTTTATTTGTTCTCCAAAGGTGTTTATTTGCGCTCGACTTATCGGTTATTAGCGTATCGCCATTAACATTTAAAGCTGATGAGGCAATCAAACATCCCTTGGGCAACGCTGTTACACGAAGTGCTCGGCGGTTATCACTTAGGGGGATCTCAACGGCAAAACTGTTATTTTCGGTCATATTTTGAAAATTAACGTTAAGCGGTGTCCAATCATTTTGCTTAGTCTCTTGTTCAGTCGTTTGCTTAGTAGGTTGTTCAGTAGCCTGTTCGCTATTACAGCCTGTTAAAGTAACAGCTGCAAAAGCGTATAACATTGGCATAAACTTTCTCATCTCAAATCCTTCGCGCTAAGATACCTACCAATACGTCTTTTAATGTATACATCTGATTCACGTTTATACTGAGTTACTAATAGATTTTTCGCTTCTTGTGTTTGTTGGGCGCCAAGTAAATCAATACTTGCGGCACGTAGTTGTGGATCGAGTGAATTTACACGCTTGGCAAGCGCATCAACCATGTCGGATGATGCTGCGCCACTATCTTTAAGTGCTTTGACTAATGCCGCGCTTACTGAAGGGTAAAATAAAATGGGACAGGCACATTATTTTAAAATCTGTCCCATTCGTATTTTTCACCCGTAGGAAATGGCTTCAGCCATGAATTTTTTAAGTTTTATGCGTTCCTCTTTTTAAATCAGTCAGTTAATTTTGCACAAAGATAAGTGAATGAGGGTAAGTGAGAAAGGCATGCCTGTAGGAGATGGCTTCAGTCATGAATTCTCTAAGTTTTAGACGTTGCTCTTTTTTAATAAGCATCTTTATCTGTGTGTAAAAAAGGGGGGGTGATAACACCCCCCCATAAACGTGGGAACAACTAATTAAGTTTTACCAGAAACGGTAGTAAATAAACGCGGTGATACCGATGATCCCTGCGGTATGAATGTAATCCCATTTATCTAGGCCATCAGCAACCTCTTTTAATGTAGCTTTGTCTAGACTTGAGAAGGTAAGGCCTTTTAATTGCTCTTCACTTGCTTGCTTGGTGAATATACTCACTACAATCATAATGCCGACAACGAGTACGAATAGTAAAATACAGTAGTATAACCAGTTCATTGTGGTAACCCATTCCACTGGTGTACCCACTAGGCTGTCTTTAAATGGCAAAAGTACTAAGCGGAACATACCCATCACAAAACCAGATACTAAACCAACAAATCCCGCTGTAGGTGTAATACGTTTACTACATAAACCTAATAAGAATACCGCAGCAATACCTGGCGCGATTAGTGATTGCACGCTTTGTAGATATTCATACAGTACGTCTGCAATCAAGCTCATAATAGGTATCCACAATAAACCTAAAATAACAATTGCAACGGTTGCTAAGCGGCCAACTTTTAACAGATGCTTTTCGCTCGATTCGGGTTTGAATTTTTTATAGAAATCGATAGTAAATAACGTCGCTGATGAGTTAAATAACGACGCTAACGAGCTCATTAATGCGGCCACTAAACCACCAATTACGATGCCTTTGACGCCGGATGGGAGTAACTCGGCAACCAATGTGGGAAACGCTTGGTCCGCACTGTCATAACTAATAACGCCTTTAACTTTTAGTGCATAGGCAATCATGCCCGGTACTAAAAAGATAAAAATAGGTAATAGCTTTAAGTAACCTGCAAACATAGTACCGCGACGAGCTTCTTTAATGCCTTTCGCCGACAGTACCCGTTGTACAATATATTGGTCTGTACACCAGTACCAAAAACCAATGATAAATGAACCAAATACGATCCCCGGCCACGGAAACTCGGTATCTGAGGCACTGCGAATTAAATGCATGTTCATATCGTTTATGCGTTCAACTTCAGACCACCCGCCGACTTTATCCAAACCGACAACTAAGATCACCACAGAGCCAATAATAAGTACTGGCGTTTGTAAAACAGAGGTCCACATGATGGCTTTCATACCCCCGAGTACAGTATAGATACCGGTGATCACTACTAAAGCAATGGCTGAGATCCAGAAGAAATCAATGCCCCAAATGCTTTCAATTCCTAAAATAGTTTTAAACGCGATGCCGCCAGCATAAACAGTCACCGCAACTTTAGTCAGTACATAACTGATCAAGGAAATAACCGATAAAAAAGTGCGTGATTTTGAATTATAGCGGCGCTCTAAAAACTCCGGCATGGTATATACTTTACTGCTCCAGTAAAAAGGCACAAACACCCAACCAAGTAATAAAATAATCCACGATTGCATTTCCCAGTGGGCTAATGCCATTCCCGATTGTGCACCTGCACCAGATAAACCAACGAGGTGTTCTGAGCCAATATTCGAGGCAAAAATTGACGCACCAATAACTAACCAACTCGCATTACGCCCAGCTAAAAAATAATCTGTAGTATCTTCTTCTTTTTGTCTCATCGAGACGACGACAACGGCTAATAACAAGACAAAAAATCCCGCTAACACTAGCCAGTCGAGTGTACTTAATTCGATCATCTTTAATTCCATCTAAGCCCGGAGATCAATCCGGATTATTTGTGTGTATAAAAATATTATAATACAAATGATGTGAATGAAAGAGATTTGTTAAAAATTAGTAATACTTTAAATTTTTATGTTTTCAGCAATTACACAGTTCAAACAGCGGAAAAAAGTATTTACAGTAGCATTGTCAAAGATTTGCCTGATGACGCGGTAAGGTTATAGTAGTATCATAGAATAAGTATTTTTAAAGGAACTGTTTATGGCACGCATTGAAAATTTAAATTTGTCGCAACAGGTAACCAATGAGTTAGGTAAAGCCATTATTAATGGTCATTACACTGCTGAAACGGGTTTACCTACTGAAGCAAAATTATGTGAAGAGTATGGCATTAGTCGTACTGCTATTCGTGAAGCAGTAAAAATGCTTGCTGCAAAAGGGCTTATTTCATCGCGCCCGCGCCAAGGCATTCGGGTTGAACCAGCAAACACATGGAATTTATACGACACCAGCGTATTAAAATGGTTGCTTGATAGTAGCCCGACCTTGTATGTGTTAAAAGAATTTTTACAAGTACGCTTAGCTATTGAACCACAAGCAGCGGCACTTGCAGCAAGACGTGCTGATAAAGGCGCAATTGCAGAGATTGCGATTGCAGTTGAAAAAATGCAAGCGGCGGCTGATGCCTCCGATGGCGAAATCCATGAAAGTGATTTAGCTTTTCATACAGCAATTTTGTTTGCCAGCGGTAATCGTTTTTTCTTTCAATTGCGTGATTTTATTTGTACTGCTCTTAACGTTAGTATTCAGCATACAACACCCGCGAAAGGTAATAAAAAAGCCATTGCGGATGAACACTTTAAAGTGTATCAAGCAATTTTAAATGGTGAGCCTGAGCGCGCTAAAAACATGATGACGTATATGATTGACGAAGCTATGTCATTTATTGAAAAAGAAATAGCTGAAAAAGAGTCACAAAACGAATCGAAATAACCATGTTTTGTTAATGAATTATCTTAATACTTAAGGAAATCATGCCAGTCTCAACATCACACACAACAAGTTATCCAAGTCTCGCTGGTAAAAGTGTTTTTATTACCGGCGGTGCAACGGGGATCGGTGAAGTCATGGTAAAGCGCTTTTGTCAGCAGCATGCAAAAGTAACTTTTATTGATATTGCCAAACAGCAAGGTGAGCAATTGTGTAGCCAGTTAGCTGGCCAGTATCGCTTTGATCCGCAGTATATTTACTGTGATCTTCGTGACATTGAACAATTAAAAGCCGCTATTGAAACAACGGGCAAAACACAAGGTGAGATCAGCGTATTGATCAATAATGCGGCTGACGATACTCGCCACGTTGCCGATACCATGAGTGTTGAATACTGGGATGATAAGTTAGCCGTTAATTTACGGCCTTGTTTTTTTTCGGCGCAAGCTGTTGCCCCGCAAATGCAGCGAATTGGTGGTGGTAGTATTATTAATATGGGTTCAGTGAGTTGGCGTATTAAGCAAACTGGCATGCCTGCTTACACCACGGCAAAAGCCGGGATCGAAGGACTAACCCGTTCATTAGCTGCGACTTATGGTAAAGATAATATTCGTATTAACACCTTAGTACCTGGCTGGGTGATGACCGAGCGACAAATAACGCATTGGTTAACTCCAGATATGATTGAAGATGTTAGACATAATCAATGTATAAATGAAACATTACAGGCCGATGATATTGTCAATGCCGCATTATTTTTAGCCGCAGACGACAGTAAAATGATGACCGCACAATCACTTGTTGTTGATGCTGGTTGGACTTAAAATTCAATAAAAAATTTACCTAACGCCAATGATATTATAATATTAGGATATTCTTGTCTGTAAATTAGTCAAACCTAGTTAAATAAGGTAGTAACGCGTTGCCCGATATCGTATTAGTTTATTTTATATTAATAATAGGCGCATGCTTGCAATGCGTGATTGGGTTTGGTCTTGGCTTATTGTGCGCACCTATTTTATACTGGCTTATGCCAGAGTTAGTGCCAGGGCCAATGATTTTAAATGCTTTATTACTCACCTCAATTCTTGCCATAAAGCACCGTGGCGCAATAGATCTAAAGCAAACCGGCTATTCAATTTTTGGTGGCGCCGTCGGAGTGTTAATTGCTGCAGCGGTAATGTTGCATGTTGATCCCCATCAGTATCGTATTTTACTCGGTTGTTGTTTACTAATTGCAGTTGCGTTATCACTTACAGGTTGGTCGCCTAAGCTTACCTTTATCTCTAATGTACTGGCATCACTAGCATCTGGTTTTATTGGTACCACCACATCCGCAGGCGGCGCACCGATGGGGCTACTCTATCAAGCGCAAAATAAAGATAAAATTAAAGCTAACTTAAGTATTTTCTTCGTGTTTATTAATTTATTTGGGATCACTGCGCTGCTGCTTACGGGCACCGCTGACTCTAATGACTTACTGCTATTTATTGAATGCTTACCCGCCATTTTAATTGGTTGGGGGCTTTCATACTTGTTAAATAATACAATTAATGAACAAGCCACGCGTATTTTAATTATTATTGTGGCGACTTTTTCAGGGCTGGCACTGATTTTCTTTCAACGTTAAAATAGCGCAATAAACTCACATGCTGTTTTAAGGTAAATAATGGCGATTAACTCGATTAAAATGATCATTCCTTGCCAATGTTTACTTGGCGAAGGGCCATATTACAGCGCATCGCTAAAGTGTTTATTTTGGGTCGATATTTTAGACAAACTACTTTACCGTTTTGATTGCCAGCAACAAACAGTGTGCCGTTACCCGATGGAGCAGGCTATTTGTTGGATAATGGAAACCACCGAACAGCGTTTAATCGCAGGTTTTGAGCGCGGCATTTATTACCTTGATAACAACACATTCCAACCTAGTGAGCTGTATCCACTGGCTACTCTTGCAGTAAATAATCGTTTAAATGATGCCAAAACCGACCGCAACGGGCATGTGTTTTTTGGTACGATGGATAAACATGAACAACACAATACTGGGGCGTTGTATCGCTTTGGTCAGCAACAAACGCCAACCATTGTTGATAGCAATTATGTGATCAGTAATGGCCCTGCAATAAGTAAAAACGGCCGTATTTTATATTCAACAGAATCATCCACCCGCACTATTTATCAATTTGATTTAAATGAGCAAGGTGAGCTTAGCAATAAGCGAGTATTTGTAAAATTTGACGAGACAATGGGCTTTCCCGATGGCATGACAGTCGATAACGACAATCACTTGTGGGTCGCGTCTTGGAATGGCCACGGCCTTTATCGTTTTTGTGAAAATGGCACTATCGTGCATTTTTATCGACTTCCCGCACCTAGGATCACCAGCCTCACTTTTTTTGGCGATGACCTAACAACCATCGCCGTTACCTCCGCCCGTACTGGCCTAGAACCTGAGATACTAAAACAATACCCCTACAGCGGCGCCGTATTTATTTTACAAGCCGATATACAAGGAATAGCAGAAACGCCTGCCCAGCTGTGTTCATAATCAGCCAAGAGGTCTTTTTCAGTGCAATGATAAAATGTTAGTATTCCCACATATATATTTGCATAAATGAGTTGCTATGAAGACAAACACTACTTTTTTACAAAATGTAAAACAACAAACCACAGCAAAACCAAGCTCAGAGTTAGAGCGTCTGTGGCAACGCATAGAAAAGCACACTAAACGTAACGCTAATTTTGATACTAAAAAGCAAGGTTTATTTATTCAGTTTAAAGAGCAAGTAGAACCGCACGAACAGCATCAAGCACAAATGATTGCACAGCAGATTTGTCATTTGAGCCAATTTATTCCACGCAAAAGCTTAACCGATGAGCAGCGAAATGAGCTTGTGGATTGGATAAATGCAGATTTAGATTACTTAGCAAGCCATCCGTTTACTGGTCACTTAGATATGGAAACAATATCACACACTTTTAAATTTCATTTAGGTAAGCACAATCAAGAAGCGGTAAACGACATCCCATCGTCAGAGCTTAATGTTTTCAGAACCATGCTGCAGCAAGATTTTCCTGGTTTAGAGTTAACAGATGAACAATTAAAGGAAATTACGCTTGATCCTCAACTGCTCTATAAACACCTAGACGAACAAGGTTTTGGTGATACCCAAGAGCCTGACTCAGAAAGCACAGATGATCCCTTTAATGCCGGCGATGCGCAAAGCGATGATGATGAAGATTGGGATGATTTTTTTGACCAATTTGAGCGGTTTGATCGTGATGAAATTAAACAACAAAGAACCGATGCAAAATTAGAAAAGCTATTTAAAAGCTCACAGCTTAACAAAATGTACAAACGCTTAGCGTCAAAATTACACCCCGATAAAGAGCCAGACCCAACTAAAAAAGCCCAAAAGCACGCGCTAATGCAACAACTAAGCGAAGCACGTAAAGCAAAAGATGGCTTTACCTTATTACAGCTTTATATTACGCATTTTGACGATGATGTGGACTTTGATGAAGAAACCAAAGCAAACCTAGTACCATTACTGCAAAATAAAATAGCCGAGCTAAATGCGCTTCATCGCAGGCAAAAAGAAGGCAACGATGAACATACACTCGTATGGCGTAAATTTAACGGCCGTAGTAAAGCACAGATCAAAGAAAATTTTGCAGATCATATAGCAGCTTTAAATAATGAATGCGATGAAATTACTGAACGCTTAAGCTATTGCACAACAGTAAAAGTACTCAAAGAAGAACTAAACGATCGGATTTTAGATAAACGCCATATGCCCATGTCATTAGAGGCTGCGTTCGAAAGTATGTTTAACCTTTGATCTAAAACAAGTCATTCAAGCAGAAAAGGAATTCAGCTTGTAATCAATGGTTTTTCTGATAACTTGGAATAACAATAAAAAATAATAGTGCAGGGAACGCATGGTTGAAACAACCGATCAAAATAGCCAGCCACTTAACTACAATATCCAACAACGGTTTCATTTTATAGAGCTCATTATTCAATGGGAAGGACGCCTGACAACCAATCATTTACAGCAACATTTTGGTATAAGCCGCTCTAATGCATCCCAGCTAATTCAAGATTATTTAGCGCTCAACCCACACAGTTTAATTTACAACAACTCGCTAAAAGGGTATCAAGCAAGCGATAATTTTATACCCAAGTTTAAGCAGCTGGATCTAACCAATTACTTAAAAACCACACAAGCGAGTATGCAAGATCAAAGTAAGTATCTTACATGGCTAAACTCACCACTTGCACCCATACAACCAGATAAAGTAAGAGGCGTTTTACAAGCGCTGAAACAAAAGTTACGTGTTGATGTTGGTTATGCATCCATTGCTAGCCCAGAATTCGAATCAAGAATTATCAGCCCACATAATTTAGTGTTTGATGGTACTCGTTGGCATGTTCGAGCCTACTGTGAAAAAAACCAAGACTTTCGAGATTTTGTATTAACCCGTTTTAGTGGCGAATATGAATTTGAAGGCGCCGCCCAATTTGACCAAAAACACGACACATTATGGCAAACTCACCTCAACGTAATAATAGAACCTGATCCGCGTTTAGCCCAAAACAAAGCGCGTATTATTGCGCTCGATCACCAAATGCAATTGCAGCCCAATGGCCGATATCAGCGCACTCTAAAAATACGAGCAGCTTTATTACTTTACCTTTTAAAACAATTAGGTGTTGTTAGTTATCACGTTAATCCTGAAGCGCAACAAATCATATTAAGTCCTGAATGCTTAGCCCAGTTACAGCCTTATTTACCTCGTTGATTTAAATCAACTGACTATAAAATAACGAATAAAAGAATATGTACAACTAAGCGACAGGTGATAAATGTACAGTGTTGTTGAATTAACCTAGTAAGCGTAGGGTTTGATAAAACCCGTTAAGGAATAGAGTGATGTCGATACCAAGTTATTTTAAATATTGGGGAAAAGCGAAAAAAGATCCGTTACAAAGTGGCGCTGATTATCATTTATTACCTTATCATTGTTTGGATGTGGCAGCGGTTGCTGACATTTGGTTAACTGAATCTCGCACTTTGCTAAAGCAAATTGCTATACAAATTAACTGCCTGGAATCAGATGCTAAAGCAATAATATTGTTTTATGTTCTACTGCATGATTTGGGAAAATTTGATGCTCGATTTCAAAACTATGTAGAAGAAATAAGAGTTCAGTTACAAGGCGAAGAGTTTGAGGTTGAGCCTGAAAAATACGCACATGGCTCGCATGGTTATCTTCACTTTATGAAGTCTTACGGCCATAACGAGGCAATGAAAGCTGTAGCCGGTCATCATGGTTATTGTGATACATCGATTGACCGTAATTTAGCTGAACCTGACGCTGATGAAGAATTAGTTGAGTTAGATAAAGTTGCACGAAAAGAATGGATTGAATTTTGTTTGGCTTGGACAGGTTTAACAGAAATTCCAGATATCGGCGATATTCCAATGTTAGCTGGTTTATGCAGTGTTGCCGATTGGATTGGTTCTTCAATCACTAGTTTTAAAACTAAAGTTGAGGATTTAAATGAATATTATCAGTGCACTTTACCACGAGCTAAACAAGCGTTAATTGAAGCGGGTGTATTAAATAAGTTAAATGGTGCAGGTTTTGAATATTTATTCTCACCATACCAACCTCGCGGTATACAAACCCTATTGAATGATATGCCATTAGAAACAGGTTTAACTATTGTTGAATCTGATACTGGCTCAGGAAAAACAGAATTTGCATTAGCTTATGCATCTATGTTGATAGAGAAAAATTTAGCAGATGGAATTGTTTTTGGTTTACCCACTCAAGCAACCGCTAATGGTTTATTTGAACGCATAGGTGAAGCTGCTAGTAAGTTATTTCCAGATAGCACACTTACATTGGCGCATAGTAAATCTAAATACTTAATACCAGATGAAAATGGATTTTTACATCAATCAAGCAAAAGAGCTTTTTTAGGTTCTTTGTCAGTTGCAACCGTTGATCAAATATTAATGGGGGTGTTGGGTATTAAGCACCAGTTTATCCGTTCATTTGGTACTAGAAAGTCGGTCCTTATTTTAGATGAAATCCATAGTTTCGATGCTTATATGTACGCTTTAATAGAACGTGTGTTACAAGGGCAACATCAAGCGTATTCTAGTGTCATATTACTTTCTGCAACTTTGCCTTTGTCATTAAAAACTAAATTGGTTAAGCCGTACTCAGGTAAAGTCAGCAGTATTGAGTATCCACTGGTCACTCATGTTGGTATGGATGGAAAAACCCAAGAAATTGATTTGAAACAACCCATAGCACGAAAAAAAGTTTATTTAGAAAATTGGCTGTCCAATGACTTATTGCCAACTGCAGAACAACAACAAAGCTTAATTGAACACGCAAAAAATGGTGCAGTTATCGGTGTTATTTGTAATACCGTGCATGATGCACAAAATTTATATCAACAGTTAAAATCTCAAATTAATACCGAAGATGAACCATTAGAAATAGATTTATTACATGCCCGTTATACCTTTTCAGATAGAGCCAGAATAGAAAAGCAAATTTTAGATATTTATGGTAAACATGCTGGCCGTCAAGGCCGTATTTTAGTTGCGACGCAAGTGGTAGAACAATCCCTTGATTTAGATTTTGATCTTTTGGTGAGTCAAATAGCCCCCATTGAATTTTTAATGCAGCGTATGGGCAGACTATGGCGTCACGACCGTATAAATACAGAGTTAAGCCCTCGCAGTACACGTATAAAACAACCTACTTTTATTACCTTACTCCCAGATCAACCAATATCTAGTTGGAAAACGCATTATCAAGGTAGTGGTTTTGTTTACCGTAATATCCGCGTTTTATATCGTACAAATCAATACCTGAATAAAAACTCTAAGCTTACTTTTCCAGATTGTTACCGTGACGCTATCGAGTATGTTCACAATGAACAAGCATATACGGAAGAACCAGAAGAGTTACTCTCCTTATTTGAAAGTTATCAACAAGAACAAGATGGTTCTGCTTATACCGCCAAAATGTATAGCGTTCTCGATTCAAAACCATTAAATGATGTTGACCCACGCTGCGCTTTATTAACCCGTGAAGGTGAAATGACCGCAACCGTTGTATTGCTTAACGAACAAGGTGAATTATGGCATGGCGGTGATTATCAAGAGCAACAAGACAGAGAGTTAAGTACTGTAGCAATTGCAAAAAAACATGCAAAAGGCAAACAGGATCCTGATTTATATTGTGTAAAAGCGATTGTTAATCATGACATTAATTACAGTGAATTAGGGGTATTTTTGCCTCTAAAGAATGAATAATAAGATTAAATATTCTAGGGAGAAGGTATGTACATATCCATAGTTGCACTAAAAGCGACCGACAGTTATGAACAGCATCAGGCTATTTGGAGTTTGTTTCCCAATACCCCTGAACGTCGGCGAGATCATTTATTTCGAGTAGAAAATACAATGGCAACGGGTGAAGTGACGGTGTTGCTGCAATCGGCCACAGAGCCGGTCAGTAGCGAAGAATCTAACGTTTTACAAAGTAAACCATTTAATCCAACGGTGGAAAATGAAGAGTTCTATAAATTTAAATTAGTTGCTTATCCTACTAAATGTATTAGCCAAGGTAAGAAAGTGATTGAAATAAAAAATGAGAACGAACAAATCGCTTGGCTGCATCGAAAACTCTCTGGGGCAAATGTCACCGTTACAGCACTTGATAGTTTTTTAGTGAAAAACAAAAAGAGCTTTAATAATCGCTTTGTTTGTTTTGAAGGGGTTTTACAAATTACTAATGCTGATCAAATTTATCAGGCGCTGGTTATGGGTATTGGCCGACAAAAACATGCTGGTGCCGGTTTATTATCTTTAGCGAAAGCAAGTTAACTTAGGGGAATTTATGTATCAACGTATTTATAACGCTTACAGTAGTTTAAGCAAAGGTGACCAAGCGGAGCTGAAAAGATGCAATCTAAGCAAGCTAGCAAATTGCCCTGCTTACTTTAGAGTTTTGAGGTTTTCTGGTGCTAAAGATACTACGCAAACACAACGTATTTTATTTTTGATGACATCAATTGATGTTTCTCAAGAAAGTGAAGCGCAATCTGTAGCTCTTGCTCTTTTAAAAGCAGGCGTAAAAGAGTCACAAATTATTCAAATAACCCGCAGCGGTGACAATGCAATTGAGTATTTAAAACGTCAATTAGTGCGTTGTAAACAAGTGCAATTAGAAAGCTTAGGGAAGTTAGCACAATTTTGGGGTGAAAACTCCCGCCGCCAACTTTTAAAAGAATTTATTTTAGCAGAACAAGATTAATCTTATTCAAATTTAAGTATTTAAAAAATTTTAAAAAGGACATTCAAATGACAACTTTTATTAATATCCATGCGTTAATTTCTCATCCATCATCAATGATGAACCGTGATGATTCGGGCTTACAAAAAACTGCCGTATTCGGTGGAACAATCAGAAGTCGCATATCAAGTCAGTGTTTAAAAAGAGCAATTCGCCAAAGTGATCTATACAAAGAAAATGTTGAAGAACTATCAATTAGAACGAACAAGTTTGATGATTTATTCGCTTTGTGTATTAAAGAATTGCCTGAATTTGAAGCTAAATTAATTGAAGACGTTTTAGAAAATATGGGCTCAAAAGTAAAAACTGAAACGAACAAAGAAACAAAAGAAAAACTCCGTTTTTTTGATGCGGTACAACCTTACTCTATTGGAGCGATCAGAGAAGCTATTAATATGGTTCAAGCAGGAACTGAATTAAAAGATTTAAAGAAAATCGTTCAAATACCCACTATAGATGTTGCACTATCGGGAAGAATGGACGCAAGTTGCCCTGAACGTAATGTTGAAGCAGCAATGAGCGTAGCACATAGCTTAACAACTCATAGCGCAGATATTGAAGTTGATTGGTTTACAGCGTGTGATGATTTGGCTGAACAAGGCTCTGGTCATATTGGCACCCATGAATTTAGCTCTGGCGTGTTTTATCGTTATGCTTCAATAGATGTGGAGCTTTTAGCAAAAAATACCAAAAAAACGGTCAGCGAAACTAAACACATTGTAAATACAATAGTAAATTGCTTTGCTCAAGTCTCACCATCAGCTAAACAGAAAACATTTGCAGCACACAATAAAGCTGATTTCGTTTTATGTACAAGTTCAAATCAACCTCTGTCATTAGCAAATGCATTTAGGAAGCCGATCAAAAATACCGGTGAAGTCATGGAAGAATCAATAAAAGCCTTAGTATCTCATTACGAAATGTTAGTTGATGGCTACGAATTACAATCACAAGCCAAAGCATTCGATTTAACTCAAACAGCATTGAGTGAAAAAATAACCTTAGTCAGTAAAATTAGTGAGTTAACGTTTTAATTAGTTTCACAACATGGGAGTTGTTTATGAAAACGTTAATTCTAAAAACTGAAGGTTTATCAGCTTATGGCTTGCAAACCTTTGATGTCCATAGGCGAGCAAATCATTTTCCTACCCGTTCAGCCATTGTGGGGTTATTGGCTGCGGCACTAGGTATTACCCGTAAAGAGCAACAAGCACTTTATGAGCTGTCAGAACAAATTACGACAGCGGTGCAAGTAAATCAAGCAGGTGAAAAAATGATGGATTATCATACAGTGCAAAATTTCCGTAGCCCTGACGGTAAAATTCAAAAAGGCACAAAACCCACATACCGTGAATATTGGTGTGACAGCGAGCACACCTTTGCTATTAGTGCTGAATGTGAACTAATTAGTAAATTAGAAGCGGCCGTTAAAGCGCCTAAATTCACCTTATTTCAGGGACGGAAATGTTGCCCATTAACTAGACCGTTATTTGATCGTGTAATGGATGAAAGTAACCCAGCAATCGCATTAAAAAAATTGGCGAATAAAGGTCAAATTTTTAGTGATATTGAAGGTGAAAACCAAGTAGCTCGAATACAAGTAAGGGATAAGTTAACACTTGCATCTAGAAAGTACGCGATGCGAATGGTGTATGTCAGTGGTGAAATGATTAAACCTGAACAGGAGTTGGCTAGTGAACTTACTTAAAGATCCCTTTATTTCAACGACTGATGGCAAAGTGTCATTAAAAGATATTTTGACCTCAAATAAAGACTATCAGTTACAGTATTTTTTTGATGAAACACAGTTGGCTATGTTGCAAATGTTGTCATCACTTTCAACAGTAGTGTTAAAGCCAACAATATCAGATTTGAATGATTATTTAGCAAATGGATTAAGCCCTGGACAATATGATGCACTACTTGAAAAAGTCGATAGCCAGTGGTTTGAAGGTGAGCGTTTTATGCGTTCAGCTTTTCCTAGTAAAGCAAAAATAGCCGATGGGCCTATTACCAAATTAGTCTCTGGCATTGAATGTGGCGGTTCAGCAAATGCCCTAGGGTTATTTTCAGAGTCTAGCGAAGTGAGTATTTGCTGCACCGACTGTACACATGTTTTAAATTATAATTTACACATGAATATTAAAGGTGAGTGTTTTGGGCCAACAGGTGCTACAGGTATTCGTGGTGGTGGTTCTATAAGCACTCTTATTTCTGGTGAAAATTTAAAGTCGACAATTTTATTAAATACTGTTTGTATTGATTACTTTAATGAGCAAGCCCAACTAGATGATGATGCCGAAAGTCGTTTTATGTGGGATATTCCGCCGATATCAGACATTTATTCTGCACCCAAAATTGGTTTAGAACGTGGTTTATTTGCACTTGCTTATCATATTGATTTTCCAGTAATTGATACTCCATGTACTTGTGATATATGTGGCAACACAGCAGATCAGAGTGTAACTACTTTTCAGCGCGTTAAGTATAGTGGATCGTATGGCTCCACCAAAAAAGGTCGTGATAATGGTGCTGGCTGGTGGTTACACCCTTATACACCAAGAAATGTAAAAGAAGATGGTATATATGCCGTTTGCGCACGAGATCAATATTGGCAGTCATGGCAAGAATTAACATCATATGTTATCGGTAAAGAAACAGATAAAACATCAGTTAAACCAGCATTCATTATCAACCAATTTCAAAATAAATTGGGTGTAGATTTGTGTTTAAGTCTCCTTGTAGGTGGAAATATTGCCGATCAAGGCTCGATCGCTGGGCGAGTCTATGATTTATATTCAATGCCATCATCATTATCTAAAAACAATTCAAGAATATCGTTAGTTATCAATGCAGGTTTAACTCAAAAGGAAAAACTCTCATTAGCGTTCAATAAAATATTCGGTGTGGGTTACGATAAAAACTTTGTTGGAGGTATTAAAAACCAGGCAATACAAAAATTTACATCGAATGCGCAGCAAATTGTTCAGCAGATCTTATTAGATGTTAATCGAAAAGAAGCTACACAGTTAAGAAAAGAGGCTATTGAAGCGTTAAACAAAGAAGCTAAATCGATTTTTAAATCAGTACAACGTAAGTACCAACACGACTTGCCTTTATTTAAAGCATTAGTAAAAGGTGAGTTCATTTTATATAAAGCAGATAGTTAACAATGGCTTTTCTCCAGCTTAAACCCATACCAATTAAAGATCGTAATTCGATGATTTTTGTAGCGATGGGGCGCATTGATGTTCGTGATGGTGCATTTGTTGTGATTGACGAAGTCAATGGTGAGCGAATGCATATACCCGTTGGCTCAGTGGTGTGTATTTTACTCGAACCCGGCACACGTATAAGCCATGCTGCGGTAAAGCTTGCAGCCACGACAGGCACATTGCTGATCTGGGTCGGTCAAGCTGGGGTCAGGCTCTATTCCGTAGGGCAGCCTGGAGGTGCAAGATCAGATAAATTACTATATCAAGCAAAGCTAGCGCTTGATGAAACTTTACGTCTAAAAGTAGTGCGAAAAATGTTTGAATTGCGTTTTGGTGAAGTCGCGCCAGAGCGACGTAGTGTTGATCAACTCCGAGGAATCGAAGGGGCGCGTGTTCGTAAAACTTACGCATTACTAGCTAAACAATATAATGTCGAATGGAAAGGACGCCGTTACGATGCAAAAGATTGGCAAGCTGGTGATATTATCAACCAATGTATTAGTGCCGCCACATCATGTTTATATGGTGTAACTGAGGCTGCTATTTTAGCCGCAGGTTATGCCCCTGCAATTGGCTTTTTACATTCCGGTAAACCGCTGTCATTTGTATATGATATTGCTGATATTATTAAATTTGATACGGTTGTACCCGCAGCCTTTAAAGTAGCAAGTAAAAGACCAAAACAGCCAGATCGAGAGGTACGAATAGCGTGCAGAGAAGCATTTAGAAAAGATAGAACCTTACAGCGGTTAATTCCTTTAATCGAAGAGGTATTAAGCGCTGGTGAGATCACGCCACCTAAACCATATGAAGATGCCCAACCGCCAGCACTACCAGAGCCTGAATCTATTGGCGATGACGGGCATCGCACTAATTAGGAGTGGATTATGAGTATGTGTGTTGTTGTAACTGAAGCTGTACCACCCAGATTAAGAGGGCGATTAGCTGTATGGTTACTAGAAATTCGCGCAGGTGTATACGTTGGTGATGTAGGTCGAAAGATTAGAGAAATGATTTGGTTTCAAGTCTCTGAGTTGGCAGAACAAGGAAATGTGGTTATGGCGTGGGCTACAAATACTGAATCGGGTTTTGATTTTATTACTTATGGTAAAAATGCACGGATGCCTATAGATTTAGAAGGATTAAGGCTGGTCAAGTTTACACCAGTAAACAACGAAACATTAAGCTAAAAATAACTGTTACGCTCTTTAAAAATTTGGTAGATTTGAACTAGCTGTTTTTATTTATAAAAAACAAGCATATACTATTAGAGTGTTCCCCGTACTCACGGGGCTGAACCGACATTAACGGTTGCTTACCAATTGACGAAACAGTGTTCCCCGTACTCACGGGGCTGAACCGAATTTTTGCCTCATGGACCAAATAAATAACGTGTGTTCCCCGTACTCACGGGGCTGAACCGCATATAGTGAACTACATCAGTCCACTTTATAGGTGTTCC
Organism: Pseudoalteromonas sp. SG41-2; assembly: GCF_014164535.1. Classification (NCBI taxonomy): domain Bacteria; kingdom Pseudomonadati; phylum Pseudomonadota; class Gammaproteobacteria; order Alteromonadales; family Pseudoalteromonadaceae; genus Pseudoalteromonas; species Pseudoalteromonas sp. SG41-2. The sequence goes on from NZ_JACJFK010000014.1 coordinate 125,070, forward strand.
CCGTACTCACGGGGCTGAACCGTTCAAGACACGGTAGTAAATTTCTGCAATCGAGTGTTCCCCGTACTCACGGGGCTGAACCGAATGATTTACCTTATGTGGTTACGGCTGGGACGTGTTCCCCGTACTCACGGGGCTGAACCGCTCTATGTATTGCTGACTTGAGCCCCCCACGTGTGTTCCCCGTACTCACGGGGCTGAACCGTGGCACAGTAGATTTGGGTGACGGCCTTTTTGCGTGTTCCCCGTACTCACGGGGCTGAACCGCTGCAATCATCACTTGATGAGGAGCGTCAAAAGTGTTCCCCGTACTCACGGGGCTGAACCGCTCTAGGCCTTGAATTTGTACAATGCTAGTAGGTGTTCCCCGTACTCACGGGGCTGAACCGTGATAAACCCCTACTACCACGGCGCTAGAATAGTGTTCCCCGTACTCACGGGGCTGAACCGTTTTATTTTTTGCAGTTGTGATTTGTGCGTCAGTGTTCCCCGTACTCACGGGGCTGAACCGCTTGAAAACTTTACTGGTTATAGCTGCGGGGTGTGTTCCCCGTACTCACGGGGCTGAACCGAGCACTAAAAACGATGAGATATTCGACCCGCAGTGTTCCCCGTACTCACGGGGCTGAACCGCGTTGGTGATTTCATGGATATCATTTTAGACGGTGTTCCCCGTACTCACGGGGCTGAACCGATATACTATGACGACACTGTATCAGCAGATAGGTGTTCCCCGTACTCACGGGGCTGAACCGAAGCGCAGCTGTTAACACGAAAGAAGGTGAAGGTGTTCCCCGTACTCACGGGGCTGAACCGAAATTAAATTACTTTGATACAGTTGCCGATATGTGTTCCCCGTACTCACGGGGCTGAACCGCGGCATCAGCTTTTGTTATCTGCATTTGCTCAGTGTTCCCCGTACTCACGGGGCTGAACCGTCAATAGCTGTACGCTCAGAAATAAATCCAGTGTGTTCCCCGTACTCACGGGGCTGAACCGCAGTTTGGCCTAACTGAAAACTCACCAAATTTGTGTTCCCCGTACTCACGGGGCTGAACCGGCGTTACCGAGTTGTTGAGCGTACAAGTAGTGGTGTTCCCCGTACTCACGGGGCTGAACCGCGGGTGACACGTTAATAAACAGGTTTGATGGCGTGTTCCCCGTACTCACGGGGCTGAACCGTATTTGACATTAGTTCCTGATACTTTAGGGTCGTGTTCCCCGTACTCACGGGGCTGAACCGATGGAAACCGACATCACAAGCGGTGGTGAGAAGTGTTCCCCGTACTCACGGGGCTGAACCGAATAAAGAAAAATCAGCGGTTGTTAATGACTTGTGTTCCCCGTACTCACGGGGCTGAACCGGTGCGAGTACTAATTTCAGTAAGCCCGTCATCGTGTTCCCCGTACTCACGGGGCTGAACCGCTAGCTGAATCGGTTTGAGCATCTTGAAATATGTGTTCCCCGTACTCACGGGGCTGAACCGTATGCTGCCAGTGGGTTTGTGCATTTTGGCAAGTGTTCCCCGTACTCACGGGGCTGAACCGTTCTCCAAGAGCAACAACGGCCGCTACCGATTGTGTTCCCCGTACTCACGGGGCTGAACCGTATTGGATCTATCGCTATCCCAATAATACCTTGTGTTCCCCGTACTCACGGGGCTGAACCGAAAATGCAGCGCTTAAGAAGGAAGTTGCAGAGGTGTTCCCCGTACTCACGGGGCTGAACCGTATGTTACTGATGTGCGAATTACCAGCCACGGGTGTTCCCCGTACTCACGGGGCTGAACCGGTGTTCATATTTCAGATAACGTTTTTGCAAATGTGTTCCCCGTACTCACGGGGCTGAACCGCTAAACGTAAGCTGGCGAAATTAATCCAGTCGGTGTTCCCCGTACTCACGGGGCTGAACCGTAAACCGTACAGACTGGGTTTATCTTGAAACAGTGTTCCCCGTACTCACGGGGCTGAACCGTAATGGAATTGCCAACTGATGCTGTGACTATAGTGTTCCCCGTACTCACGGGGCTGAACCGGACACGGCGACAGGAGAGTATGCGCCGAATGTGTGTTCCCCGTACTCACGGGGCTGAACCGCTTTGCCGTAAGGGCCAAAAACCTTTGTAGCCGTGTTCCCCGTACTCACGGGGCTGAACCGTTTTTATACCCGCCGGCAGGTACGATAGTGAGGTGTTCCCCGTACTCACGGGGCTGAACCGGCTAAATCATACCAGCGAGAAGATGATTTAATGTGTTCCCCGTACTCACGGGGCTGAACCGTTAGCAGCCAAACAACTGGCGCTAACATAGACGTGTTCCCCGTACTCACGGGGCTGAACCGTCTCTGGTAGGTATCACTATACTGCAGGGGGGTGTTCCCCGTACTCACGGGGCTGAACCGCTATCCAACATCTCATCATGGGCTTTTAACCAGTGTTCCCCGTACTCACGGGGCTGAACCGGGGTTTGACCTGTGAAAGTTAACGTAACTAAAGTGTTCCCCGTACTCACGGGGCTGAACCGTAGGCTCGAATTAAATCGAGCATACTTTGCATGTGTTCCCCGTACTCACGGGGCTGAACCGGTTTGATAATGTTTTAATAATCGATTCAACACGTGTTCCCCGTACTCACGGGGCTGAACCGCAGCTTGATGCCGTCAACCCCAAATTTATGAAGTGTTCCCCGTACTCACGGGGCTGAACCGCATTAAATCAATAAATTCTTGCTCTGTCATAAGTGTTCCCCGTACTCACGGGGCTGAACCGCTAGCGCCGCAATTTGTTAGGTGTAACGGGGTGTGTTCCCCGTACCCACGGGGCTGAACCGCGGATAAATGGGCTAGATCTACTGATAACAGTGTGTTCCCCGTACCCACGGGGCTGAACCGCCCTGCGCTTGTTGCCCAAGCTCTAGCCCTTGGTGTTCCCCGTACCCACGGGGCTGAACCGTAAACGAGTTTAACGCTAACTTGCCAGAGCCCGTGTTCCCCGTACTCACGGGCTGAATTGGTGAATTTAACTGGCTAAGATTTCACTTGCTGAAGTGATCATTTTGCGTTGCGGGTGACATTTCGCGCTAAAGCACGGCCTACAGTACAGGACATTTGGAGTATTGTTGAATTTATAAAGGGAGGGGTTAAGCAACATGTAATACTTTGATTTGTCGCGAGGTAAACTCGCTGCTACGAATACATGGCTCTAATGCTATTCATCAAAGACTTGAATTTGATTGCGGCCTGTTTTTTTTGCCACGTAAAGTGCGCTGTCGGCGGCGAGGATCATCATATCGGCGGTGGTGTATTTATCTGGTTTACAGCTGTAACATCCGATGCTGAGTGTGAGGTGGTCGGCTACGTTTGAATTTGGGTGCAGGATATTTAGTTGGCTTATTTGCTGTTGCAGTAATCTGGCAAATTTTAAGCAGTGGGGTTTATCAATGCTGGGTAACACAATTGCAAATTCTTCTCCGCCGTAGCGAGCTGCTAAATCACCTTGTCGCTTACATAAGCGATGCAAGGTTTGGGCAACTTGTTTGAGTGCCTCATCGCCTTGCTGGTGGCCATGATTGTCGTTATAAAGTTTAAAATAATCGATATCACAAATGATTAAACTCAATGGTTGATGTGAGCGTGTTGCGCGTTGAATTTCACTGAGTAAGGTTTGATCAAAACAGCGGCGATTGGCGATATTTGTCAGGCTGTCGAGATTTGCTTGTGATTGCAGTTCTTGGTTGGCTAAAAGTAATTGCTGTTGAGCTTGCTCTAAGCGTTGTTTATACAGAACGTTTTTCAGTGCATTGGCAATAATTTCACCTACCAGTTTGATCCGCATAAGGTCGGTGTCGGTCCAGTGGCGTATATGTGTTACACAATCACAGCCAATAAAACCAAATAAGGCGTTTTCAGAGCGCAGCCCAATACATAAAACAGACTTGATCCCCTCTGATTCAAATTCAGCTTTTTCAGCAGCAGCGGCTGGGGGTAACAAGTCTACATCAGATACCTTAAAAACGTGCTTTTCGTTCATGGTACTAAAAAAATACGGTAATAAATCTTGTTGAATATCTTGCAGCTTTTCTTTAAAAGGCTTGACCTGCGTATTAACCCATTCATGAGTATTGCTCATGGCTTTGCCGTTTTCACTAAATTGGAATAAATAGCTACGATCAGCATCACAAAATGTACCTATGGTTTTTAAAGCGCTTTCGATCTGTTGATCGAGGTTGTCTATTTGTATATCAATAAGTTGTGTTGATATTTTTGCTATTACTTCGTCAAAATCAGCGTGTACAGTAAACGATGTGTGCGGTTCAAGCGCCAGCATTATTAACTGTGGGCCAATTAAACTATAGGTGACTGTAACACGCAGGAGTGTGTGTTTTGTGGCAATGTTATAGATGTGTTCGGTGTTATTTTGGGGAGTTAAAAAGGTCTGATAATCAACAATCGTGTGGTTTTCTGTGTGTTTAATTGATAAGTGCTGAAACGCTTTTTCCACTGGACTTATTGCTGGCATTAATTTAAGTAACTGCTGACTTGATGCGTTGGCGTGCAGCGTATCTGTTTGTTGATCAAACAGCACAATTGCAAGTGGCAACGCTTGTAAAGATTGCCAAATTTCGTCTACAGAATACTGTCTCACTGGATTTCCAACTTCTTATTAACATATTAAGCTTACATTCAATTTTAAGAAAATGGTATTTTAATTAGCCGTTTTATATATAAATTAACTCGATATTAAGTTTTTAGTGCGTTTGGCTTATGGAAGTACTACAATTGATACTGTATATCATTACTCTTTTAAACGTTTTTTAGAATGATGACTCTTAGCACACTTAAGCACAGGTAAAACCGCTTTTCATGACCGACATTACAACTCACCAAGCATCACGACGTAGATTATTAATTGCATTAGCAATCACTAGCTCATTTATGGTTATTCAAGTTATTGGTGCCTATTATGCAAACTCTCTTGCCGTATTAGCCGATGCTGGGCATTTATTTGTTCATAATAGTTCTTTATTTATTGCTTTGATCGCATCGAGCTTAGCGATTCATTTAGCTAAAAACTACAACGATGGTTATCAAAAAGCAGAGTTGACCGGTGGTTTGATCAACGGTTGTTTATATTTGGCGATCAGCCTGGTGATTTTATACGAAGGCGGCGAGCGCTTTGTACATCACCATGAAGGGCAAGGCCCCGTCGTCAATAGCTATTTAATGTCGGTTATTGCCGCCACTGGATTTTTATTTCACGGTGCTGCAGCATGGGTATTATATAAAGGTAGAAAGGCTAGCTTTAATGTTTATGCGGTATTTTTACATTCATTTTTTGATTTGATTTCAACTGTCTCTACGTTTATCGCCGGTATACTTATTTATCTAACTGGTTGGAGCATTATTGATATTTTATCGAGCATGCTGATTGCGTTATTTGTTTTGTTTACAGGTGTAAAAGTGATTGTTGGATGCGTTAAAGGTCTGCGTTTAAATAAAGCAAAACTACCCGATGTGGCCGATATTGAAAGTGCCATAGGACAAGTTGAGCATGTAGAAAATGTGCACAATGTTACGGTTATGCGCCGTGACAAGGAGTTAGTTGTAGGGGCGCATGTGGTACTTAAACAACATTGCACTATAGAAAAACATGATGAAGCATGCCGACTTAAAGTTGAGCAATTGCTAGCAAGGCAATTTAATGTTGGCAACAGCGTATTACAAATCGAAAGTCATGGTTGTCAGCATTAAATACAACTAGTTAACTTGGCAAAATGCGTTTTTTATTTTACTTTTAGATATAGCCTATTTTATACGGAACAATCCATTGCCGTTTTTTCAGCATCGATATTTTGCATTCAGCTGTTCTATACTTTTAGGCGTGTTGGCCGGTTTTGTTAATTTACTGCCATTTTGGTTTCTCGACAGCTCTGAATTTTTATTTGGTCAGCTGTTTGTTTTAATTTGTTTGTTGCTATTTGGCTTACGCTACGCGTTAGTTGCTTGTACTATCAGTGCGGCTTTTATTTTTTATCGTTGGGGGCATTGTTGGCCATCAATTGTGTTTGTTGGCGAAGTGCTTTGGCTGTATCACTTTAGCTTTAAAACTGCACGGCTGCTGTTTATTCGCGGTATAATTTATTGGTTGTTAATTGGTATTCCGCTGCTTGGACTCATTGGCTATTTTATCATTGAGTTGCCATTACTGGCGGTCATTACCGCCTTGGTTAAGTATTTTTTAAATGCAGCCATTGTTTTATGCGTTATTGATTTACTCAGTTTCTTCTTTATTCAGCAAGTGTGGCAAAAACGACCAAATTCGCTGTATAAAATTCTTAATTACATTGTAAGCATCCTCATTATTTTAGTGGTGTTATTAACCACCATTGTACTTACCAACAATCATTATGCGCGTATCGAATATGAAGTGAAGGCGCAGCTTGCTGAAAAATCCGAAGACATTGCTGAAAAAATTGACCTGTATTTAAATGGCTATCGCCGTGGCATCGTATTAACTGCAAAAGCCATCGAGCAGGGGGTCGATAAACAGTTAGCATTGAGTCAGTTAATGGCACTATACCCTAACTTTCTTACATCAATGGTTACGGATGAAAACGCAATAGCTCAGGTATTTAATCCACTTAGTTTGCAAGAAAGCTTAAAAGGCAGCAATTTATCGGTTGCCGATCGCGATTACTTTACGATCGGTAAAGACTCGCCAACAGGGTATATTTCTAATGTTTTTAGGGGCCGAGGATTTGGTAATGAACCCATTGTGGGTGTTTCTGCACCAGTGCATATTAACGGGCGTTTTCAGGGAGTGGTTGAAGGTTCGTTAGTGTTGGGCTCCTTTTTGCAATTTAGGCCAACCATATTTGATAATGATGGTGAACTGATAATTCTTGATGCCAAAAAACACGTGGTGTTTAGCACCTTACCTAATCATTATTCGGTATTGACTCAGCTCACTGAAGATAAATTTACCCAGTTACAAGGTGATCAACAAGCCATTATGACCACCGACATTGATGGCGAACAATATTACGTAAAAATATATTTATCACAGCAACAAGATTGGTATGTAGCAAGCTTATTAAAACGGAAATACGCTAATCTTGTGGCGGCAAGTGCGTGGGGGCAATCACTATTACTAACTCTTGTGGTGATTATTTTGATCAGTATCTTTATCACCCAGTTGAGTCGATGGTTAGTGAGGCCAATAGATGAGCTTACTGAACAAATCGATGCCTTTGATCCTAAAACTGAAATCAGTGATTTACAGACTCAAAATAATGCGTGGCTGGAGGTGCTGAGCTTACAGCAGCAATTTGCTACTTTAGCATTTAAATTGACCAGCAACTTTAAAGATCTAGAACAAGTAAACACTGAAAATGCAGCACTTAATCTGCATTTAAAACAGTTTAATGTAGAGCTAGAGTATCAAGTAAATGAAAAAACAGATGAATTAGTTAAAGCTGTGGCAACTGCAAATCAGGCCAGCAAAGCTAAATCACAATTTTTAGCGAATATGAGTCATGAAATTCGCACCCCGCTTAACGGTATTATGGGGCTGACTGATATTTTACTTAATGCTGATGACGTGAAGTTGGAATACCGCGAACAATTGCAAATGATCCAGCAAAGCGCTAAAAATCTATTATTGATTTTAAACGATATTTTAGACTTTTCGAAAATTGAGGCGGGGGCGGTCAAACTAGACATTCATATAGTTAATGTACGAAAACTGCTTACTCAATTAGCACAGGTGTTTACAAATACTGGCGTACAGCCAGGCGTTGAATTTATATTAAATATTGCCCCGTCAGTACCCGATGTGGTGCAGTTAGATTCACTAAGGTTAAGCCAAATTGTCAATAACTTGTTGAGTAATGCAGGGAAATTTACGAAAACTGGTAGTATAACGATGAACATTGATTATGCTGATAATCATTTATCTGTGGCTGTAACTGACACTGGCATTGGTATTTCTGGGCAACAGCAATCATCGTTGTTTCGTGAGTTTACTCAAGCTGATATTTCAACCACGCGGCAATATGGTGGCACAGGATTAGGCTTAACTATTTGTAAGCGAATAGTTCAGTTAATGGGAGGCAAGCTGGTATTACACAGCGAGATTGGTAAAGGCAGTTGCTTTACTATCACAATTCCTATTGAAGTAGTGCAACTTACTCATGAAGTAGACATACAGCAAAGCATTCCTGACTTAACTGGGTTGAAAGTATTACTGGTAGAAGATAATCAAATCAATCAAATCGTTATTGCAAAAATGCTCAGTGACACCCATTGCACCTTAGAAGTTGCTAACGATGGTGAAAAAGCACTGGCGTGTTTACAACACAATATGGCCGATATTATTTTAATGGATTGCCAAATGCCTATTATGGATGGTTATCAGTGCACAGCTGAAATCCGTAACAACAGTGCTCAATTTGGTCCTGTGATTATTATTGCCATTACCGCAAATGCTTTTGAAGACGACCAAAAACGTTGTTTAGAAGTGGGTATGGACGATTTTATAGCCAAACCCGTGGATCGCGGCCAACTTTTTCAATGCCTTAAAAAGTGGGCTGATACATTGAGCTAGGTAGTTTGCAATTTCTCTAGCAGTGCTTGGATATACGCATCGCTAATGAGAATCTCGGCAGTTGTTGGTTTTGCAAAGTAATAGCCTTGTAGGTCATCGCAGCCGATACTGTTTAAAAAGCGTATTTGCTCAATTGTTTCTACGCCTTCTGCAATACAATATAGATCTAGGTTTTCAGCTAAGGTGTGGATTGTTTTGATGATTGATTCATTATTACTATCTTGGCCGATATTACGCACAAAGCTTTGATCAATTTTAATCACATCAATTGGAAATTGACTTAAATACGTTAAAGACGAATACCCGGTACCAAAATCATCCAGTAATAATTTAAAACCTGCGTTTCTGAGCGCTTGCAGCTGCTTAGCTGCTTTGTTTTTGTCATCAAGCAAGGTGTTTTCGGTGATCTCTAAACGTAACTGAACAGGTTTTATATGATGCTGATTTAAAATAAGTAATAAGCGTTCGGTTAAATTAGATTTTAAAATATGCACAGGTGATAGATTTAACGATAAGTAAAACCGTGGGTTAGCTTTAAATAATGGTGCGAGATCTTCAAGTGCACGGGTCAGCGCCTGCTCGGTGAGTACATCGATTAAACCAGTTTCTTCTGCAATAGGAATAAACACTGCCGGGGATATCAATTCTGCTTGGTGTTGCCAGCGCATTAAGAGCTCTACACCTTTGATTTTTTTTCTTTTATTATTAACAATTGGCTGGTAATTATTAAAAAATAAATCGTCTTTGTAGGCATCTTTTAAGGCATTTTCGAGCAGTAGTTTTTGGGTGATTTGGTTATTCATTTGTTCAGTGAAAAACTTAAAGCCGTTGCGGCCCGATTGTTTAGCATGCATCATTGCGATGTCGGCATTTCGAATAAGCTCATCGGTGGTGTCGGCATCAAATGGGTAGAGTGCCACACCGACGCTGGCCGAGATATTAATTGCAAAATCGTTGATCACCACCCGTTTTGCAAGTTCTTCAGTGAGGCTACGCACTAAGTTACTCAAACTTTGTGGCGAGTCTAAGTTTTTAATTAATAATAAAAACTCATCACCACTTTGACGCCCAACAATGGCATTTTTATCAAGCATACTATTCATTCGATAGGTAATATCACATAACAGCTGATCGCCAACCGCATGACCAAACGAGTCATTCACTGGTTTGAATTTATCTAAATCTATAAACAGTAAAGCAACTAGACTGGCATGTGTATCGGCATCTTTTATCGCATGCGATATCTTTTGATACATTAGTGACCGATTCGGTAGCTTAGTTAATGGATCATAGTTGGCCAGATAGCGCAGTTTATTTTCAGCGCGTTTTTGCTCGGTTAGATCAGAAATAACCACCACATAATAACTCACTACATTACTGTCTTTTGCCACAGCGGTAATACTGATATGAATAGGATGCGACGGGTTTATCTTAGTTTTTATATATGCGTCACCACGCCAGTTCTGCTTTGGCTGCAATGATTTTAGAATATTGATGAAATCGACATATTGTTTTTTCCCCAGTGCTGCTAAAAACCGTTTTAGTTCAAGCTTTGCTGGGATTGTTTGAATAGAAAAGGCTTCTGCAAAGCTATTATTAACAGAAAACGGAGTCAGTTGACTGTCTAAAATAAGTAGCCAATCGTTTATTTGGCTAAAGGCTTCGCCTAATACCGCAGCTTGCTGTGCTGTAGCACGTTGTTCGGTTATATTGGTATAGATTCCAGCTAATCTTGTAGGATAGCCTTGCTCGTTCGTTTCAATCACTTTACCGATATCGTGATACCAAAGCCAGTTTCCATTAGCATGTTGAAGCCGATACGTGACCTGCCATTGTTGAGCATTTTTTTGAGTGATGAATAAATGCCAATCATGAAGAACTTTACGTTTATCATCTGGGTGTATTAATGCGCAAAAATCGTCAAAATTGAACTTTTGTGGCAAAGTTTTATAGCCTAGCTCATGTTTTAAGCGCTGCTGCTTTATCCAATGTGCGGCAATATCAACTTCCCATACACCGCTTTTACTACTGTTTAAAGCAAGCTCTGTTTGTTGTTGTGATTGCAGTATTTCATCATGAGTATGCTTAATAATGCGCTGACGGGAGCGGTATTGCCAAAAAATAACAAATAGCACTAAAAACGTAAGTAATAAATAAAGGCTTATTGCAAGTGGCGAGCGCCACGGAGCATAGGCAACAGTAAAGTTAAGTGTTTTTTCATCACCGAGGCCTGAGTCATTTAAGTTATATGCTGCGATTGTTAGTTGATAATCACCAGCAGGAAGCTTAGTAAAAAAAACTTTATTATTGTTTAGCTTGTCATAACTTAATTTATTGGGGCCGGTTAATGACACCTTATAGCGTGTTCTATCTACATTTTGAAAATCAAAGTTAGAAAAACTAACTTCTAAGCCCACATCTTCATCAGTTAGTTGTAAACGTTGGTTGGCGTATTGCAATGGATGATAATTAAGTGTACGGGAGAGTAACGATATATCGGTGATTTCAGTCACTGTGCTGTCACGATCATTAGGGACAGATAAAAAGTCTTGCGGGGCAAGTGTTAGCACGCCATGGGTACTGCCAAAAGCTAAGCGGCCATCGTTTAGCTGAGTATGTGAGTCAATATTAAATTCATTCACAGTTAAGCCATCTTTAACAGTATATGCATTTAATTGCATTGAACTTAAGTCGAGTCGATAGAGGCCATTTTTACTGCTGATCCATAAAAAGCCAAATTGGTCGATTTGCAAGGCGACAATTGTTTTCGTTTTAATGCCATTACTGAGGTTTATACGGTGTTTTACTTCGTAACTGTTGGCGTCAAGACCAATTAGTCCTTCTTGGGAAGAGGCAAGCCAAAGGGTATTGTTATAATCGATCACCCAATCATCGATAGTGACATAATTTATTGGGTTATAATTTTCGACTTCGTAGATCAAGGTGAGTTTTTGGCTGGACTCATTATAACGATATAACGCGCCAGATACGCTGATCAAGTAGTCATCGGGTTTATTGGGCAATGGTTTTAAAAAAGCGTGCACATTGACGGGATCTAACTGCTCTTTGAGACCTTTAATTACGTTAGTCTGACCACTGTTTCCATCATACAGGAAATAATCATTCTCGCTAAAAAATGCAAAGGTATCAGTCGTGATTTGATGATATCCATAGCCTGGGCCGCTGTCGAGAATGGCTTGTGTATTGCCTTGCATTGGTAGAGCTATTTTTTGTTCGGTTTTTTTATCAAATAAAGCAAGACCATCATAGAGCAGTAACCACAAATAACGGTCTGGCTCATTTAAGTGCGCCGAGGCAATACCATACACAGCAAATTGGCCATAAAACGCTTTGCTGTCATCGCTGGCTAAGTAAGTTTTTTCGGTAGTCTCATCTAGGCGCATTTTGGCTAGGCCATTATCGGTGCCCAGCCACACGGCGTTATCGTCTTGGTAAACAGCAAGGATCACATTGCTGTGCAATTTATCATTACTGGTGATTTGAATATTGCCAAAACGCCTTGCTAAAGTGGACCAAGTAAAAACGCCTTGCGAGCGCGAGGCAAGCCACATAAGCCCTGTTTTATCAACCATCACATCTAAAATAGTGTTGTCGGTCATGTGAAATTTACTTTGATCAAAACGTAAAAGAAACTCATTGTGATCAGTATGGCGATGGTATTGATAAAGGCCATCCTCAGTGACTATAAATTCACCATAAGGGGTATTAACATAATCCCAAATATTATGTTCCGCGAGTAGCGTTTTTACGTTATTGAAGTTTAATAACTCATTGTTATTAAAAGCAATAGAATAAAATCCTTCGACTGTGCCAACCAGTAAACCAAGCTGCGAGTCGATGGATAAAAATTTGATATTGTTATTATCTGGATTGAGCTTATCCTTGGCAACTAAAGGTATTTTAGTTATATGTTCATCAATTAATGATTTAGAGTACAACCCATCAGTGGTGGCAATATACAAAAAGTCATTATGAACAGTAATTGCGCGGACAGAATTATCATCTTTACTGATTGAAAACTCATGGGTATAGGTATTTTTTTGTGGATCAAAGGCATACACATGTTGATTAATGGCGTAATAAAACAGCTGCTGATGTTCGGCGATGGCAAAAATAGGAGAAAAGTGTTTATCTTCAGCGTTTAACTTACCTGAATAAATTTTACTAACTTTGAGTGTCACAGGATCTATAAGAAACGCACCAGAATACTCAGTTGATACAAAAATATCGCCGTTGTGTGTTTCGAACAATACAATAATTGAGAGTTGATCCAGTGAGTATTCACCAGAGAATATTTTTACCTCATAGCCATCAAACCGGTTTAAACCCTGTAATGTACCGATCCAAATAAATCCCAGTTTATCTTGCAGTGTGCTAGTTACGTGGCCTTGTGATAACCCTTCATCCGTGGATAAGCGTTGCAATTGCTGAGCATAGCTTTGAGCACTGGAATTAACACTAAACCAAGTGCATAAAATACTAAATAAGATGAAAAAAAAGTTTCTCAATCGCACTTAAGGTACTGCTCCCCTGAGATAAAGTGGTTGTTAGCCGTTAGTAAATATAGCATAACAATTTACAGTTGAATTAAAGAATTAGCTATATAAGATATACATTTGTATAACAAATCACTTATGCTGTTAGTTATGTTTAGATCACGGATGTTCACATTGCCTCATTCATTTAATGCTCACACCATGCAAAGTCTGCTGTTAGTTGTCGATATTCAAGACAAATTAAGTCCTGCGATGCCTCGTTATGAACAAGTAAAACAGGTCACAGTGCAATTAGTAAAAGCTGCACAATTGTTGCATATTCCTATTTTAGTCACTGAACAATATAAACAAGGGCTTGGCGAAACTGATCAGCAATTAAAAGCTCAGATTGGGCAAGCTGAGTTCTTTGATAAAACCCACTTTAGCGCGTGTAAAGAGGACGGTTTTTTAGAGCTTATTGCTAGCTATAAACGCCCGCAAATTATTGTAGTTGGTATGGAAGCGCATGTATGCGTATTACAAACTTGTTTAGATTTACTGGCGCAAGGTTATCAGGTGTTTTTAGTCATGGATGCGGTTAGTTCGCGTAATGATCTGCACCGCGATTTAGCTATAGCTCAGCTAAGACAAGCAGGTGCTGTGATCAGCTGCGCTGAAAGTGTGATTTTTCAATGGACCGAAGTGGCAGCGACACCTGTATTTAAAGAGATTTTAAAGATTGTTAAATAAGCTTGGCAACAAGAAGAGAATAATTTCACTTCAGCATTGTAAATGATAGTGGTTTTTATTATCATGCCGTAAATTATTTTGATTGCTGTATAAATATCAATGAAACCTTCTTTAATAGCATTAGCCCTAAGTTCTATTACCATGACGCCTGTTGTCGTTGCTGCGCAAACAACAGCAGCAGGATCTGCAACTGATGAGTCTACTGTTGTAAAAAACGACATAGAAACCATTTCAGTCGTTGGACGAGCGTTTTCACTGTATCGCCCAACAGAATCAACGTTTGGTACTCGTACCGATACGCCGCTAGAGAAAATTCCACAGTCAATCCAGGTTATTCCGCAAGCGTTAATCAGCGATCAGGCTGCACGTCAAGTAACTGATCTGTACAGCAATATTGCGGGTGTTAATGGCTTTAGTTACTCAGGTGTTACGTTTCGTGGTTTTCGCCAAGATGAAATTTTATACGATGGTGTAAAAGGTGACCCATTTAGTGGTTTTGCGGTACCACAGTTGTTTAATATTGAGCAAGTGGCTGTTTTAAAAGGCCCTAGTGGCGCTGTGTACGGCAGTGGTAACCCTGGCGGGATCATTAATTATATGACCAAAAAGCCCAGCTATGATAGTAAAACAACCGTTGCAGTTGAACTGGGTAATGATGATTTTTTTAGTGCCGCAGTCGAATCAACGGGCAGTGCCAATGACGCACAGACCCAAGCCTACCGTGTTGGTGTTTATAAAGATTCAGATAAACCATTTCGTGAAAATACCAGCGAAGATAATACTATTATTGATTTAGGCTATCGTTTTGATTTTAATAACGACACTAATCTGGTATTGCAATATACCCATGTTGATCAAGATTTAGGCGGCGCTAGATTACGTGGCGTGCCAGTGGATAAAAACGGTAACTTTATTGCCGACATAAGCTGGAATCATAATGAAGCAACTGATTATCAAACCGTTATTGCTGACGTGTTTCAAGCAAGTTTTCAGCACCAATTTAATGAGGTATTTCGCAGTGATATCACTGCGCGTTATTTTAGTAACGATGCCAATCAAAACTATCATGAGCCGCGTGGACTAAGTGACACAGATGGCGATGGAGTACTGGATTGGAGCGAGCGCGAATTTCGTGATCAACAACGCGAAAATACCGGGCTTAGTTTTACTGCCAATTTAATTGCTGACACTGAGCTTGCCGCTATGCAACATGTGATGCTGGTGGGTGTAGATTGGTATAAGCATGAGTTTGAATCTGCATATAGAACAGCTGTACAAGCCAGCAAAGGCGGCCCAGTGCCAGGGATCTCAATATTAAATCCTGTGTATGGATTGACTTCAAAAGATGATTATGATTTAGCAAACGTAACACCGCGTTTATCAAGTACTGAGTCAACACGTATTGGCCTGTATGCACAAGACCAAGTTGATGTTACCGATAAATGGAATGTTACGGTTGGCTTACGGTACGATCGTTTTGAAGACACCGATGTCCTTAATAACACCGAGTTTTCAGACAGCGATGTGACGTATCGTATTGGCACAAGTTATAACTTAAACGATACCTTTTTCCCTTATGCGCTGTATGGCACAGGCTTTATGCCACAATCGGCCAGTAATCAAAATCAAGATGTAGGCGGGCCATTTAAACCAGAGCACAGCAATATTCGTGAACTTGGTTTACGTACTAAGTTACTTGATGACTCGTTGGCTGTGAATATGGCAACGTACCGCATTATCCGTAACAATATTTTACAAGCCAGCACTGAGTTATCAGACACCGGCGTTGATCAAATGGAAGCGTTAGGCGAAGTTGACAGCCGAGGCTTTGAACTTGAGATTGTTGGCGATGTCACCGAACGTTTAGTGATCACAGCAAGTTACGCATACAACGACACGCGTATTGTTGAGCAAAGTGAAAAATTTTCCGCGCAAGCAAAAGGCAGCGATAAATTTGCCAATGCGCCACAAAATACCGCAGGGTTGTGGACGCGTTATGAGTTACCGCAGTTGCACTCATCAATCGCGGCAGGTCTTGATTATGTTGATGAACAAGTCAGTTTAGACGGTGATAAAGTACAGCCGTATACCGTTTATAACATGGCTTGGAAGACTGAATATCAACAATGGGTTTGGCAGCTCTCAGTTAAAAACGTGTTTGATAAAGAGTATGCATCAAGTGGCTTTATAACTCGTGCTGGGCATTTCCCGGGGGAACCACGCCGCGTCTATTTGTCGGCTAAGTACACATTCTAAACTGACAATTTCGTACTATGAAAGCAAAGCAGTGGTTTAACTTACATGCTTGGGCAGGGCTCTTGGTTGGCAGCTTGTTATTGATAACGTGTTTATCTGGCACGTTGGCAACCTTGAGCCACGAAATTGAATATCTTAGTGATAGTAAATTTCGTGCCCTCTCGCATTCCCCTAATACTGACTTTGCTGCAATTGAGAATACACTTGCCCAGCGTTATCCTGGCAGCCAAATCATTAGCATATTGCGCCATCAACAACCTTACTTAGCAACCGAAGTGTCGCTTAAGTGGCAGCAACAGTTTTTGTTTGTGTATGTTGATGGTGCGACGGGGCAATGGCTTGGCGAAGGTCAGTGGGGGCGAGTATCGCGCTTTTTACGTAACTGGCACATGAATCTATCGATGGGTTGGACAGGTAAGTTGATCGTCACGAGTTTAGCCATTCTCTTGGTTATTTTAGTGGTTACTAGTCCGATTGTTTATCGCCAGTGGTGGCGACATTTTTTAAAAAAGCCACGGCAATTAAAAACAACCAATCGTAGCAGCTGGGCTGATTGGCATAAATTACTGGGGCTTTGGAGTTACTGGTTTATTGTGGTCATGGCTATTACTGGCGTGTGGTACTTAGTTGAACACACCTTACAAACAGCCAAAATTGACCATTATATAACCCCCCCCGCAGAGGTTACGGATCTACAAACTGATGTCGCGCATCCGCCAGCGATAAGTGCCATGGTAAACGCGGCGCAATCAGCGTTTCCAAGTTTACATATTCGCGCTATACAATACCCAAGCAAAGCAAATAAACCGGTTTTGGTACTGGGCGATAATGATGACATTTTAGTACGTTTACGAGCTAATAAAGTGTATTTAGATCCAGCTTCAGCAGATGTACTGGCAATTCAAAAAGCCGCAGATTTACCTATTGTCGCGCGCATTAAAGATACCGCCGATCCTTTGCATTTTGGCAACTTTGCAGGGCTAGGTACGAAGTTAATTTGGGCTGTGTTTGGTTGTTTAATGACCTGTATATGTATGGCTGGATTGTATATGAATTGGCTGAGAGTAAAGCGTAAGCAGCGTTCATTATTGCAATGGTTTGGTATCATGGGTGCAGTTAGTGTTTTATTAGTATGTTGTTCCCTGATCCTCACAACGCAAACATTTAGTGTACGCCAAGCACCAGCAAAACTATATTCGCCGGTGCTGTAACGTGCAGATAAAGTTAGCTAGTAACTAGGCCGTAACAACCCAAAGCAACAAACACTATTGCAGCAAGCATTCTTACTTTTGCCATTGGAATACGTTTTAGCAAGGCATTGCCAGCATAAATAACCGGCACATTGGCAAGTAACATACCTACAGTGGTTCCTATGGTTACCCACAACACTGATTGATACTGAGCGCCAAGCAATACTGTTGCTATTTGGGTTTTATCGCCAATTTCGGCAATGAAAAACAGCACCAAGGCTACTAAAAAAGCCCCGTATTGATCGTACTTATTGCTTACTTCTTCATCTTTATCTGGGATCAGTAGCCATAAGCCAACGACAATAAAACAGCCGTTCACAATCCAAGGCAGGTACGAAGAGGTAAAGCTTTGCGATAAATAATCGCCCAACCATGCAGACAAACCATGATTGATAATAGTAGCGACTAAAATACCTAAAATAAGTGCAGGTTTATTGGCAAAGCGGGCAGCTAACAACAGGGATAAAAGTTGCGTTTTATCGCCTATTTCAGCTAAAGCAACGGTGACGGTTGATGTGATAAATGTATCCATTTTACTTCTATAAGGCGGGAACATTAAACCAAGGTAAACGCCTATCTCCCGCCATGAGGATAGTGTTTACCCAGGTCTTGCCGATAATGCTTGCTACATTACAAACTTACCATGCACATGAGGTGCAATTATGTTGATAAGTTTACTTGCTGCGCTTTAAGTTAAAAGGCATCAAGCAGGCTACTCCCCCGAGAAGTGCGCACTTTGCCACATTTCTTTTTTAGAGTAAAGGTACAACAACAGGTTTTGTGGTGCGGCTGAGGGTGAACCCTGTAATTGAATATAAACGTATGCTTCACGCGCAGTACAGGAGCTAGAATACAATCAAGACTACAGCGAGTTTGAAAAAGACTACCAGTTCCCTGATATGCCTTTACCATCTATTGGCATCACAATTAATTTTTAAAGATGATAATCCTCTTACTCTAAGTGTGAGAGGGTTAAGCATCTGAAATATAAATTTAGCGTTTTATGTGAAAGTCAGTTGTCGATTGAATCAAAATAGGAACTAGGCTATGGTTGAAGCATCAATCAAAATAAAATAAAAACGAGTAATTCTACAGGCTCGTTAGATAAACAAAAGCCCTTCAAGGGTTTGGATAGTGGGTTAAGTTAATAACCCGTTGAACATATACATAGACACGGAATGAACGCCGGTTGTGTTTGCGTTATAAAAGGAGAGTTGTTTGAACCCTAAAATTTTGGAAGACTTTATTAGCACTGATGAAGATTTTTCCCCTCATAAGGCTTATTTGGATTCGATCAGTAAATCCAGCGTTGATATTTTGTTTTCAGATGGTGTCGCCAGTGACTCTGGGAGTCGGTTTGGCGGTAATCCTCTGGTTGCAAAGGACTTTGTCTGGCCAGAACATAACGTTGGCGAATACCGGTTTTTAGGCCAGATTAATTTTTCTGAAATCCTCGATTGTCCTGAGCCGCTGCCCAAATCCGGTTTGCTATCACTCTTCTATGCTTATGATCACGACGGTGAAATTTTCTGGGGTGCTGAAGGATATGTGATCGCTTACTATTATCCGGATATTAATGATTTAGTTATGTTTGAGCAAGCAGCTGTACCGCAGGAGGCAAAGGTAATCCGTTTGGAAACCGGGCTGGAAATCCCCAAACATGAAGAGTTACGCAGTGACTGGCCTTTCGATACTAATCTTTTGTATGAACTGCCTTATCTAATAGGCCATCGCGAGAACTACATGCTGGGCTATCCGTCATTTTGTTCGCTTGCTTATGACCCGACCCCTGGTGATGAATGGCTTCCGCTGCTCACTCTGGCATCTCACGATGGGCTTGGCTGGTGTTGGCATGATGGGGATAAGCTTATGGTATTTATTGAGAAAGAAAAGCTTAAAAATGCCGACTTCAGCTGCCTGAAGACCGATGCTGGGTAGCCGCATAATTAAAGTCCTCCTTATTAATACTGTTATAAAATAGGCTTTTTGGATTGCTCTGAAGTGACTATTTTTGTTTAAAGCGAGTGTAAACCGTTATCCGTGTTTAAAAATAACAAGGAAAAAATAACAAAGACATCCAGTTTAATTTTGTATTTTGTGAAACGAAGTACTAAGTTTTATTAAGTGCAAAAATGAGCAGGGTGTCTTATTGAAATCGCAAGAAAGCGTCAAGTAAGTTTGGTTGATACAAAATATTATCACTGTATTTCACGTTGCGTACGGCGTGCATTTTTATGTGGCGAAGACCACTTTACCGGTCAATCCTACGGGCACCGCAGAGGGGGAGGGGGGATTTAGGTCACAAGTACTACTTGATGAAGCAGCATTAGCAGCCTGCATGGCATATGTTTATTTAAATCCGATTAGAGCTAAGATGGTAAAAACACCTGAAGAGTCAGGCCATATTAGTGTTAAAAAACGTTTAACATGCGCCAAAGATGGCAAGCAACCAAAACAACTACTTCGCTTTGCAGGTATACCACGTCAAATCATGCCAAAAGGGTTACCGTTTGAGCTTAAATCGTAGCTTGAATTCGTTGAGCTAACAGGACGTTGTATATGGTAAAGCAAGCGAGGGTATATTAAAAGTACACATTTACCTTTACTAGAAAGAGTCAATATTTCTCCAGAAAACTGGTTAGAACTCACTACGTAATTTACGCGCGTATTTCACGGCGCAGTAGGCAGGCTGTCTTCACAATAACGTTACGGTGAAAACTTAAATCGGAAGCGGCGTGCAAATATCAGTAATTGTAAAAAACTACTGGCATAGCGCTTGAATTACTCAGTAAAAAGTTAAAAACTGATGTCATTTTATGCATGTAATTTAGGTTTAAGAATGCTAATGACTTATTTAATGGATGAAGTAAAAGTAACCCTGTAGTAAAAGATAAATTCTTAACCTAAAAAGTAATTTTATTGTAACGGCTGTGTTTGTTCAATTAGAGTGACTGTCTTGTTTAGTTTCATTGAATCAAAATAGGAACTCGGCTATGGTTGATACATTAATAAAAATAAATTAAAAACGAGTTATTCTACAGGCTAGTTAAACGTCAGAGAGAGTTATGTACGAGAAAGCGTTAGATAATCTAGAAATGGATGAAAGAATTGAAGGTACCTACAAAGGTAGTTTCAATTTTAAAGGAGATGAAGTTCGCATTCATGTTGATCCAGATGGAGAGAAGTTAGAAGACACGATTACTCTGGCCAAAAGGATTCTTTCTTCTTTGGATGCATACGACAAGAAAGCCAGAGGCTACATAATAGAAAACAGCCTGCAATCGTACAATGAAGACTGGCGGGAAGATGATGAACCAATACTGACAGCCATGGAGTTCGATAAAAACCTGCGATTGGATGGAGTAAATTTCTTATCCTCTGA
This sequence comes from Pseudoalteromonas sp. SG41-2, assembly GCF_014164535.1. NCBI lineage: Bacteria > Pseudomonadati > Pseudomonadota > Gammaproteobacteria > Alteromonadales > Pseudoalteromonadaceae > Pseudoalteromonas > Pseudoalteromonas sp. SG41-2. Next base: position 145,806 of record NZ_JACJFK010000014.1, read on the forward strand.
TAGCGTTGATTTTTTCTACAGCGAAAATAACATGTTTGGAGGCCATTCATTAATTCCACAAATCTTTGATAGTGAGAACTTTGAATATTTGCAAATGTATGGGTAAAACGTTTAACACATATGAGCCTTAACACTATCAATAGGCACTAGTAGTCTTTTTGACCGTTTTATATAATGGCGGTCAACTCTAAATCAATAAACAAATTTGTTTACTTCGTCTGTCGATGCGGCTGTTAAGCAAGTAGCTTACGGCAAACACATATAAGGAGCGCTACGCAATAATATTTACATTATTAGCACTGCATTTGCTTATATTCTTCTAAAGCGCAGCGTTTCTGAACCTCTTTGTGAATAATTCAATTAAATATTTTTTGCACAAAGAGCAGAGAAAGAGAAGTAAATGAGAACTAACTTGAAGGCTAATATTAGCAGCGTAAAATACGATGCATTAATAAAGGTAAGCCCTTACATCTTAAAATAAGCCATTAAGCACCTGTAATACCTTCCAAAACGCCAATTTGCATATTCTCACCAGCTTTGATCATCCAATGGCATTAACTTTGATCACTTATTCTCATTAAGCTTTGATCACGAAAATTACGCGATAATGATCACTTTTGTGTTCTTAATGATTTTGCCGATCAAAGCTTAATGCCACTCGTAACCGAGTTCACGTTTTATCATTTTTGTAGGTATGTTAAACCGTTATCTAAATCATTTGATGAGGATAACAATAATGTCAACAAGACCTATATCTATGAGTAAATTACATGCTATTTTACGGCTGAAATATTCAGCAAAATTATCCCATCGAGAGATTGCCAGAAGCTTAAATATCTCCCCTGGCACTGTGGCTAATTACGTTAAAAAGGCCAATGAGTTAGGGTTAAACCAATGGCCGTTACCTGACGATAAACAACACGGTACGTTTCTTAATACAAAAATCAGGGACTTCTCACCCCGTCAAAAAAGATACCCAACACCTGACTGGCTCACCATCAATAAGGATTTAAAGCAGCACAAACATTTGACGTTGCAGTTAGTATTCGATGAAATGCGTGAGAAAGTCGCTGAGCCTTATTACAGCTATAGCCACTTCTGCCGCGCCTA
>NZ_JACJFK010000015.1:0-140387 GCF_014164535.1 Pseudoalteromonas sp. SG41-2
GTGCTATCCAGCGTTGTAACGTTGAATAACCGACACCTAAATCATCTGCAATATCTTCTAGACGAACATCATCACATTGAGATAATGCTTTTTCAACCGCTTGAACTTTAAATTCTTGTGTAAATCGACGTCTCATTTTTATCTGCCTCTATTAAAAGTTAGAGGCGACAACTATCCTGACACAGGGGGATAGCTACTCCCCTTTCAGTCTGGATGATTAATAATCCAATCGCTTCAACGTTACTGATGTTGACACGGGAGTGTTCAAAAATCTGTGTCATTTGATTAAACTGATAAAAAACAGGAATGACACATGACAAATCAATTCAACTTCGAAGATGCCGTTAAAGCGCTTCAATCAGGTAAAAAGCTAAACGGTAAAGATGGTGTACTTACATCACTTATCAAACAATTAACCGAGTCAGCGCTCCAGGCTGAGCTTGAACATCACCTCGCTAATGAGCAGGCGCCTAACCGTAAAAATGGCTTTAGCACGAAGACGATTAAGTCACCTGCTGGCAATTTTGAGCTAGAGACGCCTAGAGACCGCAGTGGTAGCTTTGAGCCCCAGCTCATCAAGAAGAACCAAACGACATTGAGTGATGAAATAGACTCAAAAATACTCTCCATGTTCAGTATGGGGATGAGCTATCGTGATATTAATAAGCACATTGAAGATATGTACGGCATGAACGTCGCCACTGGCACCATCAGTGCTGTGACCGATAAACTTATTCCAGAGCTTAAAGCATGGCAACAGCGCCCTCTCGATAGTCACTACCCGATTGTGTGGCTTGATGCTATTCATTACAAAGTCAAAGAAGATGGCCGTTATATTAGTAAAGCCGTTTATACGTTATTAGGGCTAGATATTCATGGCAAAAAAGAAATACTTGGCTTGCATTTATCCGAAAATGGAGGCGCTAATTACTGGTTGTCGGTACTTACCGACTTAAATAATCGAGGCGTTAAAGACATACTAATTGCATGCGTTGATGGGCTAACAGGCTTTCCAGAAGCCATTGCAGCTATATTTCCCGAGACAGAAGTTCAATTATGTATTGTTCATCAAATACGAAATTCAATGAAGTATGTCGCGTCAAAGAATCAAAAAGCATTTATGGCTGACTTAAAGCCTGTTTATCGCGCATCAACAAAAGAAGCAGCAGAGATAGCACTTGATGAGCTGGAGGCTAAATGGGGGGACGCTTATCCGCTAGTGATCAACTCATGGCGTAATAAATGGCATAATTTATCAGCCTATTATAAGTACCCTGAGCCTATACGGAGGGTCATATACACAACGAATGCGGTGGAAGCAGTCCATCGTCAGTTTAGGAAATTAACGAAAACAAAAGGCGCTTTTCCAAATGAAAATAGCTTGTTGAAGTTGCTTTATGCTGGCATATTAAATGCTACCGAGAAATGGACAATGCCCATACACAATTGGAGCCTTTGTTTATCTCAGTTGGCAATTTATTTTAAAGGGCGTTTAGATAACGTGCTCGATCTTTAAATTTTAAGCTGACACAGAATCTTGAACGCCCTCTACCAATAAACGCGATGACCATTGAGGTTCGTCTGCTATTTTTTCTGCCCACGGCATTCCTACCAATACAATTGATACACCCGCTTCGTCGTTAATATACTTTAATCGGTTAGCAATCTCGCGGCGCTTTTTACCTTGGTTGTGCTCAATTAGCTCTTGGAACTCATCAATAATTATAAGCTCAGTACCACACGTTTTTAAATTTTCAATTAATGATGTCGTTAACCGAGTACCGTTTACTCGCAATTTGCGCTTTGTGCTACCTACTTGTCCTAAGTCTTTAAGAAGTTCAGCTAAGGTAGACTCTAATGTGGGGTTGCTGGGAATACGGCTTACTAATACAGGGTGGTTCATCACTCCATTAATAAATTGCGGTAAGTGACGTTCTTTATACTGTTTTATTAGTGCTGTTTTACCTGTGCCTGTATCGCCGCTTAAAAGCATACAAGGCTTTTCGCCCGCTAACCCTTTACCAAGTCTTAATCTGTCAAAGTCGTTAAATACCGTGCTTATTATTGGGTATTCAATAAATACATCGCGAAATTCATTTAGTTTTTCTTTTTGTTTATCGGTCAGCATAATTAAAATCCATCTAAGTCTGAGATAAAGTCATCCCAGCTATCAGTTACTTGCTCTTTAGATGTAACCTTTTTGTGTTCTACTGGCTCGCTCTGAGCTATTGATTTCTGCGAGTCGCTACTAACATTTTGATGCTTAGCTAATGCTTTACCGCCTTTTACTTTTGAGTGTTTTGGCGCATTTTTTAACTCTTCAAACTCGTTTTGAATTTTATTATGAATAAACATACGCGCTTTTGCTAAGCCTACATTATCGATAGAGCCCGAAATAAAATCGCGATGAATACGTATATTTATTTTATGCTGATTTAAACTTAAATTTTGGGTGTAACCGTTTGGATCTATGCATGGCACTTTTATGTAATGCTCTAGCTTATCGAGGTAAACGTATATATAAGAAATATCATCGGGGTTTAATTTAATTAAAACGTCTTGAGATACTTTATGGCTAAATTGCTTTCTATAATTGGCCAGCTCAGTACTGTCGTAGCTTAAGTTTTCTAGCCTTATTCCACCTTTACGGAGCACCCGATGATTTGAAATACTGAGCACAACATCTAGCTGTTGAAGATCATCATTACTCAGTACTGTTGGTGGTAACGTATTAAAGCCTTGATCCCATAATTGGCTTGGTATGTACTTAAATCGGCTATCAGCATCTTGATGGTAAACGTCTACTACCCATTTATGAAATAGCTGCATAAAGGTCGTAAAGCGCATGATTGCATCTTTTTTGGGGTTATATTCATGTTTTTGCAAAATGTTAGAAAAGGTTTTACCTGGAATCGGATCTAATAACTCGGTGTTAATAGTGCCAAACATACGCTCTACAAAAGGTTTAAGCCAAGGCTTTTTCGTTGGATTATATTGAATGTTTACTCCAATTTCACAAACAGCAAGCTCAAGATTGTTACCCCAAAACTCTCTTCCATTATCAGTAACGAGTGTTTCAATTTTACCAGCACACTTCCACTCATTTACTGTATCAGGGTATAGCTTTGCCACTTCACTTTTAGGTTTCATCGCATTCATCATCGCTCGCCTTACTGCATCATAGCTAGGCTCACTGAAGCTAAAGTAATAGCCAACAATACAATGGCTATACACATCTACTAACATAGTGAGTGTTGGCCGACCAAGTGGGATATGTAGCTCATCATCCAATAAAATAAGATCAAGGGGTGTATGGTCAATTTCAACTTTTTCAAGTACTCGGGTAGGCCGTGTATGCCCTTCCACTTTATTAAAAGCAATATCAGCAAGGCGCTTACCATAACGAGCAACCATTACTTCGTATTGCGGTAAGTTATCTATTCTATTTTTAAATGCTTTGTATGTTAAAGGCTTTAAATCACTGCCTACAACACTGTCGTTTTCAATGATAACTAAGTCTGCGTAATACTTATAAGCCGAAGCCACTGATGGCTTTTCTTTTACTAAGTAACGCTCAAGTGCCTTTTCAAAAAACTTATCGGTGGCTTGGTATTAGCGCCATGATATTTTTATCTGCATTGGTATAAGCGCTATACCATCGTGCAGCTGTTCTCCAGCTGGGCTTTTTTTCTCCCTCAACTTCGGGCATTACTTTTAATAAAGGCTCAAGGTTTTTTGTGTCCAACCGCCTTGAATATTAGCCTCAAGCCATTGAATATATTTAAGCTTAGCAAATGTTGTTGTTTTAATTTTTTCAGGAAGGGCTTGTAAATCTTTGGCGTAATTTTGAGGTAGTTTGGTCTCTACTTTTGGTAATGGCTGGTTAAACTCATCATCAAACAAACCGTCATTAAACATTGTTAGACCAAATTGCTGTTTCTATTGATATTTCATTTGTAGTTAAGTCGGCAAATAACTGCCCTAGTGATAATAAGCGTAGCACAGTAGCAAGTAGCTCACCGGCAGTTACTTTTAAAAAGTTAACTAACTGGCCCACTTTAATAGAGCCGTATTGCTTAACAAGTTCTAACACCGATGCTTGCAGCTCTGTTAAAGACTGAAAACCAGAATAGCGATGTAAAAGCTTTAAGTTATTGAGTGTTGGGTATACACGGATTTGTTTATCAGTAACCAGTATTAAGTCGCGTCCATCTTGCTTAGCTATGGTTTGCTTTTCAATAAAACGTGCACGAAAGTCTTCATCAGCAATTTGGCTTTGCGGTTTTACTTCAATAAATTTTTGTGTACCGTCTGTGTGGGTAAGTAAAAAGTCAGGCGTGTAAGGGCAAATACGGTTATCGAACTCATATTCGTAACCTAGTGGTTGTGCTTCAAATGCGGCTATTGAAGGTGAGAATTCAAAATGGAAACAAGCATCAAACTCTAGAGAGGATTGAACTAAACAAGTAGATTTATTTTTTTGACTAGCAAATTTATGATTGTGATTAATTGGAGAGTTTTTGATTTTTTTTACATACATGTGAGTCAACCATCTAACCATTTGGTTAAATACTAGACTATGCCACCTTATACTTCCAATTTATGCCATCTTTTAGTACAAATATGTCAACTTATACTTCAAACAACACCCAAATGAGGAATTTGGGTGGCAGTCTTACCAGCCACATCTCGGCACACACGTCACAAACTGTGGCTGCTCCCTTCCGGGCCTGACCAGGTTCGCCTGCTAGTGTTGCGAGAGGACCAATAAGACTACCATTGAGGGCCTTGGTTGGCGCGGGAGGGATTATCTCTACTTTTGCTGTGTTATTCAAGGGGAAACACAAAAAGAAAGTGCGATTGCATATTAAACATACAACCGCACTATTTTTTAAACGATTTAAGTAAGATTATTGATTATCTAACTCTTTTTTTACGTTACGTAGTACAGCTTTTATTTTTTTCATATTTTCAGGGCCCATGCGTAGCAGTTGTTTTTGTGCCGCTGGTAGGCGTTCCCATTCTGAGTAAGCATATTGATAAGTGACTGAATCACGTAACAGTGGCATATCCCCTTTTGGCTCTGGGGTATCCAATAATAGGTCTATCGCTTCTTCAAGTGTTTGATTAAATGCATCACCTTGATAGCCTATTTCTGTATACGCATCATTGATCAGTGGTTTGTACTCATCATATAAACGTACGATTTGCGCTGCGCTCATGCTAGTAAAGATTTTTACATAAGGGGTATAACGCTCATAGCTGTTTGGATCAATGGTAAGAATATCACCCTCTACCACACTAAAGCCTTCTTCTAACTTAATAACGGGAGTGTGTTTTTGCGCAATTTTACCTTTGGCAAGATTATCTATAAATACCACACCACGGCGAATAACATCGTCGTTTATAACCAAACTCATAGCGGCATCACTTAGGTATTCGTCTAACTTAGCAACAACGACAGGATCGCTTTCATCAAGAGTAGGTAGTGGCTCTACTTGCGGCTCAGGCTCTACTGGGCGTGGCGTTGGCACGGCTAAATCAGCAGGCTTTTCAGGATTAACAGATGGGGCATTAACAACCGGATCGTTCTCTGGTTTTAGCTCCATCATGGGGCGCTCTGCTACGTGTTGCTCAACTTCGGTTGCTGATTGTGACTCATCACTTGAGTTTAATAACACAAACGCTGCAGCAATAATGATAATAATTAAAATGATGCCTGCAAATAAAAGGTTATTATTCGGTGGACGTTTTTGAACATCTGACGCTGATGGTTGATCTGACATACGAACTCCATAAATATTAAAATGCGATAACAGTAAGAGTACCCTAAATGGATTTAATTCATAGCCTACACTAATAATTATTAACGTAGCTAAGGTATCCTTTGATTCTTCTAGCTTAAAGACTTACAGTTAATAAATAAAGTAAAGACGCTTAACCGCTTAATTGCAACGACGAAACTCAACTATGAAAATCAAGCAAATCGATAAAAACAAACCTAAAGTTGCTCTGTTACTGACCGGTGGTGGTGCACGTGCCGCTTACCAAGTTGGGGTTCTTAAAGCGCTCGCGCACAGTATGCCGCGTACCGCCCCGCTGCCATTTACTATTATTAATGGTACATCTGCCGGAGCGATCAATTCAGCTGCGCTAGCAAGCTATGCTTCATGCACCCATTTGGCGGTACGTAAACTGGAATCTGTTTGGAAAAACTTTTCTACGTCAATGGTATATAAAAGTGATTTTATCAGCGTGTTTGGCCATTTAATGCGTAACATGCTGACCAGTTTTCAATCTGAACATATTAATCATCCACCAGCGAGCTTGTTGAATAATCAGCCTTTACGTAATTTACTTAATGAAATTTTAGATTTAACTCGCATTGAGCGTAATTTACACCGTAATTATTTAGATGCGCTGTCAATCACCGCATCAAGCTATACCACGGGTGATTCTGTGGCGTTTTTTCAATCTAATACACAATCACCTTGGCGGCGCGCTAAACGCGAAGGCCAAGCGACCCGTATTAACGTTGAACATTTAATGGCGTCCAGTGCAATTCCTATGGTGTTTCCGAGCGTAAATGTATACAACCACTACTTTGGTGATGGCTCTATTCACCAATTGTCGCCACTGAGTCCATGTGTCCATTTAGGCGCTGAAAAAATATTTATTATTGGTGTTGATCAGCCCAAAGAAGCTCATCCGCCGGGTTATCTCCCTCACTTCCCAGGGTTATCCTCAATTGCGGGCCATTTGCTCGACAGTGTGTTTACCGACACCTTACAGTCAGATCTTGAGCGCCTTGAACGAATTAACCGAACTTTAGGTTTGTTACCTGGGCGTGATAAACACCAAGAATTAAAGCAAATACAAAGTTTTGTGATCAATCCATCAGAAAACTTTAACGCCATTGCTGCAAACTATTACGGTGATATGCCTTTAGCCATTAAAATATTACTGCGCATGATCGGGGTTAAAAAACGTTCTCAATCGAGTTTAACCAGTTACTTATTGTTTGAAAAACGCTATACCCAGCATTTGATTGAAATTGGTTATAAAGATGGTTTAGAGAAACTGCCACAGATACGCGAATTTTTAGAGCTCGATTAACAGTTAACGATTCACTAATCCGTACCATCGAGTAAATAGCACTCTACCCGCTCTACTCGTCGAGGTTTACCTTGTAGTACAAGAATATCTCCGGCGAGTAAAATAGTGTGCAGCGATGGACTCTCAATTTCACGGTCTTTGCGCCGTAATGCTCGCACTGATACTTTACGTTTTTCGAGATTTAATTCATTAATATTTTTAGCAACCGCAAAAGCATGTTCAGGCAGTGCTATTACGTGTAAATACTCAAGCCGCTCGGCATTGTTTTCTTCACTATCAAATTTATCTCCGGCAAAAAAACCATGTAAAAATTGATAGCGATTCCGCCGCTCTTTACTAACCCGCCTAACAATACGCGACATTGGTACGCCCGACATAGACAACACGTGCGACACTAACATTAAGCTCGCTTCCAGCGTTTCTGGCACCACCTCAGTCACGCCAAGCTCTTTGAGTGCTTCGAGATGACTATCATCGCGCATACGTACCAGTATTTTCACGTCAGGAGCTATTTGCTTTATCGCATCGATCACGATTTGCGCATGTTCAAAATCGGTGAAAGTAATGATCACTAGTCGAGCTCGTTCGACTCCTGCTGATTTTAAAATATCTTTTTGTTTTACATGACCAAAAATAACGGGCTCTCCAGCTGCTTTGGCCTCTTGAACTAGTATTGGGTTACTTTCAACAGCAACATACTCTATTGCTTCTGGCTTTAAAAACCGCGCAATAGTTTGCCCAACCCGAGAGAACCCACAGATCACTACATGGTTTTGATACAAGGTGCTACTGTTAGGCTGTTGCTGCCACTCACCGCTGGGGGTTTTTAATACCCCAAGTTGTTTTAATAACCAAGGCGTCGATTCTATTAAATAAGGTGTTAAGCCCATCGACATGACTGCAATAGCAATTAAAAATGAGGCGTGATCTAAAGCTAATAATTGGTGTTTAGTAGCAAGCGCAATTAATACAAAACCAAACTCGCCCATTTGCCACAGCATGATGCCTGCTGCAATTGCATCTTGTTTTCGCTCGCCCATCAGTTGCGCTAAGAAAGTAATAACACCAATTTTTAATACTAGCATTAGCGCTAATGCAGCCACTATCCAATACCATACACCAAACACATATAGAATATCGAGCTGCATGCCGACAGTGACAAAAAATAGGCCCATTAAAATATCGCGAAATGGTCGAATATCAGCTTCTAATTGATGTCGGTACTGGCTTTCGCCGAGCATCATTCCTGCTAAAAATGCGCCCAGCGCCATCGATAAGCCAAATAAATACGTTAAGCCTGCGGCAAATAAGGCAACCACTAAAGTAGTCAAAACAAACAATTCATCGGTGCGCATTAATGCAACTTCGCTAAAGACTTTTGGCAATACCCACTTGCCTATCATCCATAACAACAAACATACAAACGCGCCTTTAGTTAAAGCGAAAGTCAGGGCCCAGGCAATGCCTTCAGTATCACTGCTTTGGGCCAGTAAAGGTAAAGTAATCAGTAACGGCACCACCGCAATATCTTGAAATAATAACATTCCGATAGCGAGCTGCCCTCGCCGCTGTTTAAGTTCGCCGGTTTCTTTAAGTAATTTAACCACCACCGCTGTTGATGACAACGCCATTAATGTCGCAATAGTGAAACTGCTCAACAAAGACAAATCCATCAACAATAAAATCAGCATAAACACAATACTTGTGACAATTACTTGCAACGTGCCCAAGCCAAATACAATATTGCGCATTGCCATTAAGCGGCCAACAGAAAACTCCAGCCCTAAACTAAATAATAAAAATACAATACCAAGCTCAGCTACAAAATGTATTTCATGACTTTGCGCCATCCAGCCAATGCCATGACTACCCGCTAATAAGCCAGTAGCAAGGTAGGCGAGGATCGGCGGTAAGCCAATGCGCTTAAATAACCATACCAGCACCACAGCAGCCAGTAATAAGCCAAATATTTGAGCCAATACACTTTGCAAATAAACCTCCTATTTATACTGTTGCCATACCGTCAAAATTTTAGCTACTTAAGAGTTAACTATAGCAACTATCTGTTTTTCAGCCAGTTTGGAATAGTGGCACAAAAATCGCTTAGAAAAGTAATAACAAACTCCTAGGGGGAGAAAACCATGGAAAATGTCCATATTTTGACGCAGCGCATCTCAGCACGTGGCGAGTTCCTGCCGTTTTCGGCAGAGCATTACCGTAATAATGAGCCCGCAGCTATCCATAGTTTGCTCGAGAAACTGCAAACAACGTTGAACATAGAAGAGCTACTAACGATTTATGCTGAACACGCAAAGCAGCTTATTAATTTTTCAGGCTTGCAGTTTCAGTCGTCTCTTGGGGTGGCACAAATTGCTAATAGTGATAACAGCAAACCGCCGTATTCATTTAATTTAGACATAAATAATGAACATTTAGGGCAGCTTATCTATTTTTGCCAATATCCGCTTTCGGGCAATATTGAACAAAAGTTAGTTGGCTTACACTGCGCATTGGTTTACCCATTACGCAATGCATTAATGTATAGCCGCGTACTAAAACTAGCGACTAAAGACACCTTAACAGGGCTTAATAATCGTAGTCAGTTTGATGCTATTTTGACGCAAAAATTAGAGCGCTTTCGCCGCCATCATCGTCCATTTAGTTTAATGTTGTTAGATTTAGATAACTTTAAACAAGTTAATGATAGCTACGGTCATAAAATTGGCGATGACGTATTACAAGAGTTTGCCAACGTTTTATGCAGTAGTATTCGCGGCACAGATTCTGTATTTCGCTTTGGTGGCGATGAGTTTGCGGTATTAATTGATGATCCTGAATTTACCACAAATAAAGTGATTGCTCAGCGAGTGATGCAGTTAGTGGCGCAGTCAAGTTTAATGAAACAATATGAAGTCACCACCAGCATTGGATTTACCTTGGCAAACAGCAAAGATTGTGAGAATGAGATTTTTGCCCGCGCCGATAAAGGTTTATACAAGGCCAAAGCATCAGGGCGTAACTGCGCTAAAGCGTATTAATTAAAGGTAAGCCTAGTTCCCCCGCTAGGCCTTACTTTGATACTTATACTAACTTTTTGACTTGACCAATAACTTATAGCCTAATAGTGCTAAGCAAAAACCAAAAAAGAAACCACTAATTAGGTATAACAAAGCAGCCATGCTGGTCAGTGGTACAACAATGACCATTAATAATGGAATACTCACCCCAACAATAAAAAATAGTCCGCCTTTACCTAACCAGTACGCAATTAAAATAATCGCACACACCAAACCACCTGCAACCGAATACGCTAACGTTAATAGCGCCAGCTCAAACATTACCGTGGCAATGCCCGCTACAACGGCTGTAACTATAAGCCCTAACGGCGCTTTATTGACTAGTGATAAACCAACGTGTGGCTGTGACGTTGTCATATTTTTATCTCCCAAAATATACCTTTTTCATCGGCGTGTTCTGCACTTATAAAATGCCCTACGACATAAACCAATTGCTCATTATAAAAAATTAGTGGCACATTAGCACGTAACCATGGCGCTACTTTGGCATCTTTAAACCAATGTTTAATACTGTTGTGACCCGGTTTTTTAAGCGGTTTAATACGCGCCTGTGGGCAATTAAACTGAACAGAAACGTGTTCATCAGACAATGGCTTTCTAACTCCTATACCTGATAATTGTATTAGGGTGCGACCATCTGAAAGTAACTGTTTTTGAGCTGTTAGTGATTGGCTGTCAGGAACGGTTGTTTCACGTACAAAATATAAAAAGTTTTGATGCCGGCGAACTTGCCCTTCGGTTAACTGAATAAGTAGCTGCGCATCAGCTTTTGCTGTTAAACCTTGTGTAAGTATTTGCTGAGTTTGTTGTTGTGATGGCATAAGCGTCGTAAACTGCCCAAGCCAACAACGCAAAACATTTGCTTGGCGCGCAGCGCTAAAATTTGCTAGCTGTAAACAACTTAACCCTTGCTGGATGTTTTGGCATTGGCTTAAATCTAACTGAGTGTATTCATCAAGTACATCTTGCTGCTGTTGAAGAAGCTTAACACTGCGTGCTGCGCTTTTCTCAAAGCCGGTAAATCGTTCACTTAATAGAGGTACTATTTGCTGACGAATAAAGTTGCGATCAAAGCGCTCATCTGTATTTGAATCATCGGTAATATGCTCAAGCTTAAACTCGGTAGCAAATTGTTCAATACTGTGTCGTGTGCTGTTCAGCAGTGGCCGTAAACATTCTCGCCCAGAACTCAAGGTGCGAGTTTGCCGCATAGATGCTAAGCCTTGTAATCCTGAGCCGCGTTTTAGCCTCAGTAAAAACGTTTCTAGTTGATCATTTAAGTGCTGCCCTAGCAAAATAATACTGCCGCTTGGGCTATGCTGATCAAGTGCCTGATACCGAGCATCGCGGGCGAGCTCTTCTAGACTCGTGCGTGATTTATTGGTGATTTTTACCTGAGCCGAGTAAAAAGGAACTTTTACTATTGCACATAGTTTTTCGCAAAAATGCTGCCAATCGTCGCCATACTGACTTAAACCATGATTAACATAAACTGCGCTTAATTGCAGTTGCGGTATTTCAGCTTTTAGCGCATTCATTATATGCAGTAATACCACCGAATCCACACCACCAGAGAGCGCTACCGTAAATGCGGTTTTGTGCTCATCGGTATAAGGCGTAATGGCATTTTTTACTTGTTGGTATAACGATGTTGTTTGCATGAGTAACCATCAACTTAAATTTAGTAGTGCTCCAAGCTCCAAAGCATTCTAAAACAAAAAAGCCGCAATAGCGGCTTTTTTTCATCAATTTGGTTGTTTTGTTTATCTTAACAATAGCCAAACGACATTAAACGTTTATAGCGTTGATCAAGCATCTCATCCAGTGACAGAGCTTGTAAATCAGCTAAATCGCGCTTAAGTTGATTTTTCAGGTTACGCGCCATACCTTCGTAGTTACGGTGTGCGCCACCTAATGGCTCTTCAACTAAGCTGTTGATCAAATCAAGCTCTTTAACACGCTCAGCGGTTACACCCATCGCTTCTGCAGCAAGAGGTGCTTTATCAGCGCTCTTCCACAAAATTGATGCACAACCTTCTGGTGAAATCACCGAGTAAGTACTGTACTGCAACATGTTAACGCGATCACCTACACCAATGGCTAGAGCACCACCTGAGCCGCCTTCACCAATAACCGTACAAATTGTTGGCACTTTTAATGCTGCCATCACTTTAAGGTTACGTGCGATTGCTTCAGATTGGCCTCGCTCTTCAGCGCCAACACCTGGGTATGCACCTGGGGTGTCGATAAAGGTCATAATTGGCATTTTAAAACGCTCTGCCATTTCCATTAAGCGTAATGCTTTACGGTAACCTTCAGGCTTTGGCATACCAAAGTTACGTTTAATTTTTTCAGCTGTGTCACGGCCTTTTTGTTGGCCAATAACCATCACTGGTTGACCTTCAAAGCGTGCAACACCGCCTAAAATTGCCGGATCATTCGCAAAAGTACGATCGCCAGCAAACTCGTCAAATTCCGTGAAAATACGCTCGATATAATCTCGAGTATAAGGACGCAACGGATGACGGGCTAACTGAGAAACCTGCCAAGCACCTAATTTAGAGAATATTTCCTCTTTCATTTTAGCGCTTTTCTCTTTTAATCGACTGACTTCCTCTTCTAACTCAAGGTCTAAATCGCCAGCGCGGCTTATATTTTGTAACTCTTCAATTTTTGCTTCTAACTCTGCGATTGGAAGCTCAAAATCAAGATAATTGAGGCTCATGCTCTAAACTACCTAATTAGTTAAATTCTAGTTCTACATCTTGCGCCGCCATTAACGATAACTTATGAATTAAGTCATCACTAGGCGTAACACACCATTCTGTCCCGAGGGTTAACTGTGCCAACGCATCTGGACGCTGATAGTAAACCTTAATCGGACAAGTACCAAACTTATAAGGTTCGAGTACTTTTTGTAATTTATCGAAGAAGTTGGCTTCGATTTGCACCATATTTAGCGTCATTTTAATCGCTTTAATACGTTTTTCGCGCGCTTGCGCGATGGTGCATATGTCTCTGGCGGTCATTGTAATACCACCGGAGAAGTTATCAAAGCTGACCTGTCCAGATATTACCAAGATATTGTTGATTTGCAGCATATCTTGGTACATTTCAAACTGTTCTGGGAATAAGCGTACATCAATACGGGCACTCTTGTCATCTAAAGTTACAAGCCCCCAACGATTTCCCTTTTTATTTACTAGTGTACGTGCAGCTATAACAAGGCCTGCAGCGGTTGATTGCACATCACGATTAGTTGGCTGTAAATCCACTAATTTACCACTGGTGTAATATTTCAGCTCTTTACGATACTGATTTATTGGGTGCCCGGTTAAATATAAGCCTAAGGTTTCTTTTTCCCCATCAAGCCATTGGTTATCAGTCAGTGGCGTGGCTTTTATAAATGCTTGCTCGACTTCATCCGGCTCTGTCGCTAATAAACCAAATAAATCAGTTTGCCCTAACGACTCTGCTTTATGATGCTGATCAGCCGCTTTCATCGCGTCTTTTAAGCTTGCCAATAACGTAGCACGCGCTGGTTGCGTTTTCTCGGTACCGAGTTGATCAAGCGCACCGGCGTAAATAAGTTTTTCGGTTACGCGTTTATTGATACGTTTTAAATCTACCCGCGCACAAAAATCGAATAGGTCTTTAAATGGCCCACCGTTACTTCGCGCTTCTAAAATTGCATCTACAGGCGCTTCACCCACGCCTTTGATAGCACCAATACCATAAACAATTTCACCCTTGAGGTTTACTGTAAACTTATAGGCACCAGCATTTACATCAGGCGGTAATAAAGTGAGCTTCATGTTCTCACATTCATCAACCAAGGTGACGATTTTTTCAGTGTTATCCATATCAGCCGACATCACCGCCGCCATAAATTCAGCAGGATAATGGGTTTTCATCCACAGCGTTTGGTACGATACTAACGCATAGGCTGCGGAGTGTGATTTATTGAAACCGTAGCCTGCGAACTTCTCTACCAAGTCGAAGATCTTAATCGCCAGTTCGCCGTCAATGCCGTTATTTCGCGCACCATCTTCAAATGTTGAACGCTGTTTTGCCATCTCTTCTGGCTTTTTCTTACCCATTGCACGACGTAACATATCGGCGCCACCTAAGGTGTAACCTGCCAGTACCTGAGCAATTTGCATTACTTGTTCTTGATACAAGATAATGCCGTAAGTCGGCTCCAAAATAGGCTTTAAGCTTTCGTGTTGATATTGTGCATCTGGATAAGAAATTTCTTCGCGACCAAGTTTTCGGTCGATGAAGTTATCTACCATGCCTGACTGTAATGGCCCGGGACGAAACAAGGCTACCAAGGCGATCATATCTTCAAAGCAATCGGGCTTTAAGCGCCTTACTAAGTCTTTCATACCCCGGGATTCAAGTTGGAATACCGCGGTAGTTTCTGCTCTTAATAGCAGCTCTATACTCTTTTTATCATTCAGTGGAATGGTGTTGATATCTATTGACTCTTTGCCCTCTCGGGTTAAGCGCTCATTAGTCATATCAACTGCCCATTGCAAAATGGTCAGGGTTCGTAGACCTAAGAAGTCAAACTTTACTAATCCGGCGGTCTCTACGTCATTTTTGTCAAACTGAGTAACCGGAAACTTACCTTCATCGTCACAATACAGGGCGGCAAAATCAGTAATTGTAGTCGGTGAAATAACCACACCACCGGCATGTTTACCAGCGTTACGTGTACAGCCTTCAAGGATGCGACACATATCGATTAAGTCTTTTACTTCTGTATCGCCATCGTAAGCTTCTTGCAGGCGTGGCTCAACATCAAACGCTTTTGCCAACGTCATGCCGGGATCGCCTGGGATCAGTTTTGATATACGGTCAACAAATCCGTACGGGTGGCCAAGTACTCGGCCAACATCACGTATTACCGCTTTTGCTGCCATAGTACCAAAAGTAATGATCTGTGATACCGCATCTCGTCCATACAGAGCCGATACGTGATCGATTACTTCATCGCGTCTATCCATACAGAAATCGACGTCGAAATCCGGCATTGATACACGTTCAGGGTTCAAGAAGCGCTCGAAAAGTAAATCAAATTCAAGCGGATCAAGATCGGTAATTTTCAGCGCGTACGCCACTAACGAACCCGCACCTGAACCACGTCCTGGACCAACTGGAATATTGTTATCTTTACTCCACTGGATGAACTCCATTACGATCAAGAAGTAACCAGGGAAACCCATTTGGTTAATTACATCGAGCTCGATTTGCAAACGCTCGTCGTATTCAACACGTTTTTCTGCTCGGTCAGCTGCATCAGGGAATAAAAACTGTAGGCGCTCTTCAAGACCGTCTCGGGATACTTTCACCAAGAAGTCTTCAATTTTTAATGAGCCGGTTGGATAATCTGGTAAGAAATACGTACCAAGCTGCACCGTCACATTACAGCGTTTGGCGATTTCCACACTGTTTTGCAGCGCTTCTGGGATATCACTAAACAGCTCAGCCATTTGTGCTGGGGTTTTTAAGTACTGCTCTTCAGAGAAGCGCTTTGGTCGGCGTTTATCATCAAGCGTATAGCCGTCAAATATTGCTACACGTATTTCGTGGGCCTCGAAGTTTTCAGGCTTCAAAAATACCACTTCGTTGGTAGCCACCACTGGCAATTGCTCAACGGTTGCAAGCTCAACCGCTAAGTGTAAATAGTCTTCTTCTTGTGTACGCTTAGTACGTATCAACTCAATATAGTAGTTATCACTAAAATGCTGTTTATAAAAACTAACCACCGACTCAACTGTCGCTGGGTTGCCTTTTAATAGCGCTTTACCTAAATCGCCATCTTTGGCACCAGAGAGTAAAATAAGCCCTTCTTTGTGCTCAACTAACCAATCTCGTTCAATAACAGGGCGATGAAATAAATGCCCACGTTGATACGCTTTAGAGATTAAAAGGGTAAGATTTTTATAACCGACATTATCTTTAGCTAAAATAACTAACCGACAAGGCCCTTCTGGAAACTCTGGGCTGTGTAACCAAAAATCAGCACCAACAATTGGTTTAATGCCCGCATTATGAGCGGTGTCATAAAAGCGCACTAGACCACATAAGTTCATTTGGTCGGTAATGGCCAATGCCGGTAATTGTAATTCCTGCGCTTTGGCGACAATCGGTTTAGTTTTCGCTAAACCATCGACCATTGAAAAGTCTGAATGTACCCGTAAATGCACAAAATCTGGAGCTGCCATTACTTCTCCTGCATCGCCAGTACACGTTGTACTGGTTTAAAGCTTTTACGATGTTCACTAATGGCGCCGTACTGCTCAAGAGCAGCAAAATGTGCCTTGGTTGGGTAGCCTTTATGACCTGCAAAACCATATTCTGGATAGCGTTTATCAAGCTCAATCATTTCATCATCACGGGCAACTTTAGCAATAATGGATGCTGCTGAGATCTCTGCCACTAGACTGTCGCCTTTTATTACGGCTTGTGCCGGCATACTGAGCGCAGGTAGGCGATTGCCATCGACAAATACAAACTCAGGGGTGGTACTTAAGCCTTCAACCGCACGAGTCATTGCCAGCATAGTGGCATGGAGAATATTTAACTCGTCGATTTCTGTGGGGCTACATCGGCCAATGGACCAACACAGCGCTTTTTCTTTGATCTCAATTGCCAGTGCTTGGCGTTTTTTATCGGTTAACTTTTTTGAATCCGCAAGACCAGCTATCGGTTTAGCTGGATCGAGGATCACCGCAGCGGTCACTACATCGCCAACTAATGGCCCACGGCCGACTTCGTCAACGCCAGCGATAAAGCTGAGGTTAGGTCGTTCAATTTGCATCTATAATCTCCGCAACAGCAGTGGCTGCTTGCTCACTAGCATTTAAGCGTATTTGCTGGTGAATGGCTAAAAAACGCGCTTTTAACTCGCGATTATCACTATTTAGCATTGGTTCAAGGGCGTTCGTTAGGTTTTCAACGCTGCAATCATGCTGCATAAATTCAGGCACTAGCTCTTCGTCAGCTAATAAGTTTGGTAACGAAAAGTATTTAATATTAAAAGTGAATAAACTTTTAAAAATCCAATAACTTAGGGCTTTTATTTTATAGCCAACCACCATAGGTTTTTTATAAAGCATCCCTTCCAGGGTCGCGGTACCTGATGCAATTAAAATCACATCTGCCGCTTGCATTGCAAGGTTCGATTGCCCATCCAACAACTGAATATTTAGTTGTGGCGCTGTAGCTGCCAAAATAGCACTAAATTGTGCTTTGCGTTGCTCATTTACTAATGGCACCACTATTTTTAAATCAGGATTTTTAGCTTGTAGCCCGGCCGCTGTTTTAAGGTAAGTTTCACTAAGCAACCCTACTTCTGAGCCTCGACTACCTGGCAATAATGCCAGTACTTTATCATCAAGGCTTAAACCCAATTGTTGACGCGCTGCGCTGTCGTCATGCTCAAGGGCAATATCATCAGCCAGTGTATGGCCAACAAAAGTACATGGCACATTATGTTTATCGTAAAATGCTTTTTCAAACGGTAATAAAGCCAGCACCATATTGGTTGCAGCGCTGATTTTGTGAATACGTTTTTCTCGCCATGCCCACACTGATGGACTTACATATTGAATCGTTTTAATACCAGCATCTTTTAACGGCTTTTCAACCCGTAAATTAAAGTCAGGTGCATCAATACCTATATAAACGTCTGGCGGGTTATCAATAAAGTGTTGGACTAGTTGCTTGCGAATTTTTAATAACCGCGGTAATCGGCCTAGCACTTCCACTAAGCCCATTACAGCTAACTCTTCCATATCAAATAAGCTACTACAGCCTTGCGCCTGCATTTTCGGCCCTGCAATACCTTCAAAAATGGCATCAGGGTAGCGCTGTTTCAATGCTTTAATTAGGCCTTCACCTAAAATATCACCAGAGAGCTCTCCAACTACAATCGCTATACGTAGTGGCTGTTTATCTTTATTCATGGCTGTTTTTTATTCACAAGTCAACAAGACGGTCATAGGCAGTAGTCTAGCTTGTTTTACTGCGCGATTAAATGACACACCCTGAATAAATTAGAGAAACCTTCAGCAACGTACCTTTACTGATACAACCAGAACTATTTGCCTGTTTTTCAAACATATATTGGTAAATAGTTAAGCTCTGTGTTTCACTAACTAAAGCTGATTAAAAAGCGTCGCATTAATCATAATGGGGTAATATTTATCCATGTTGTGATTGACAATAATTAACCAAAAGAGAATAATGCATGAGGTTTCAATAATTACTGAAACTTCATTAACTAACTTTTGCTTACTTTATTTGTTTTGTGACTCGCCCGCACATACAAGGAGCTATAAAAAATGATAGATGAAACCTTTGTGGATCTATCGCGATTACAGTTTGCTGTCACCGCCCTGTTTCACTTTTTATTTGTACCACTGACTCTAGGTATGACCTGGATTTTAGTGATCATGGAGTCGGTTTATGTAATGACCGGCCGAGAAATCTACCGTGATATGACCAAGTTTTGGGGTAAACTATTTGGCATTAACTTCGCCATTGGTGTAGCCACAGGCCTTACCATGGAGTTTGAATTTGGTACTAACTGGTCTTATTACTCTCATTATGTGGGCGATGTATTTGGCGCTCCCCTTGCGATAGAAGGGTTAATGGCATTCTTTTTAGAATCGACCTTTGTGGGTATGTTCTTTTTAGGCTGGGAGCGGCTCAGTAAACGCCAGCATTTAGGTGCAACCTTTTTAATGGCTATTGGTACTAATATGTCTGCGCTGTGGATATTAGTCGCTAATGGTTGGATGCAAAACCCTGTCGGTGCTGAATTTAACTATCAAACTATGCGCATGGAAATGACGAGTTTTGCCGAGCTTGTGTTTAACCCTGTCGCACAAGTTAAGTTTATTCATACTGTGTCTGCGGGCTATGTTGCCGCATCCATGTTCGTATTGGGGATCAGTAGTTGGTATATCCTTAAGGGCCGTGATCTCGCTTTTGCAAAACGCTCTTTTTCAGTCGCTAGCGGCTTTGGTTTAGCCTCAGTATTGTGTGTTATTTTACTTGGCGATGAATCAGGCTATGAAGTCGGTGAAGTACAAAAAGTAAAACTGGCAACCATTGAAGCTGAATGGCACACCGAGGAAGCACCCGCTGCGTTTACGTTAGTTGGGATCCCTGATTCCGATAAACAAGTGACCCATGCTGCCGTTAAAATCCCGTATGCACTAGGCTTAATAGCGACCCGCTCGCTAGATGAGCAAGTCATCGGCATTAATGATTTAGAAAAACAACACGAAGTGCGTATTCGTAACGGTATGATCGCTTATAAATACCTTGAAAAACTGCGCAGTGGTGATGACTCAGCTGAGAATATTGCTAAGTTTGACACCCTCAAAGCTGATTTAGGCTACGGCTTATTGTTAAAGCGTTATACACCAAATGTAGTGGATGCAACTGAAGCACAAATTCAGCA
Organism: Pseudoalteromonas sp. SG41-2; assembly: GCF_014164535.1. Taxonomy (NCBI): domain Bacteria; kingdom Pseudomonadati; phylum Pseudomonadota; class Gammaproteobacteria; order Alteromonadales; family Pseudoalteromonadaceae; genus Pseudoalteromonas; species Pseudoalteromonas sp. SG41-2. Next base: position 19,675 of record NZ_JACJFK010000015.1, read on the forward strand.
AGCCGTTAAAGATTCGTTCCCTCAAGTAGGCCCGATGTTTTGGTCATTTAGGATCATGGTTGGCTGTGGTGTGATTATGCTGGGCGTATTTGTATTGTCTTTTTATTACAATGCACATCGTGTGATTGAACAAAAACGTTGGTTATTGTGGGCTGCGGTGTGGAGTATCCCTCTACCTTGGATAGCAATTGAATTTGGCTGGATAGTTGCCGAGTATGGCCGTCAGCCGTGGGCAATCTCTGAAATACTGCCAACCTTTTTAGCGACCTCGTCACTGACTGTCAATGATATTTTAATAAGCTTAACCGGCTTTATCGTATTCTACACCGGCCTTGCTATTGTCGAAGGCTGGCTGATGCTGCGATTTGTTAAAATAGGACCAAGTTCATTGCACACTGGTAAATATCACTTTGAACATTTAGATGACCATACTAATGGCGACCAAATAACTGACGAGCAAGGAGCAAAATCATGATTTTCGATTATGAAACGTTAAAGTTACTTTGGTGGGTTATCATCGGCGTATTGTTAATTGGTTTTGCAATCACCGATGGTATGGACATGGGCGTGGCTATGCTTATCAAGTTAGTTGGTAAAACCGACAGTGAACGCCGTGTGGTGATCAATACGGTAGGTCCACACTGGGATGGTAACCAAGTATGGTTTATCACCGCAGGTGGTGCCTTATTTGCAGCGTGGCCGATGGTTTATGCGGCTGCATTTTCGGGCTTTTACTTTGCTATGATGTTGGTATTGTTTGCCTTATTTTTTAGACCTTTGGGTTTTGACTATCGCAGCAAAATTGACTCTCCACGCTGGCGTAACAATTGGGATTGGGGCTTATTTGCTGGCAGTGCCATTCCTGCTCTGGTATTTGGCGTGGCCTTTGGCAATCTGTTTTTAGGTGTGCCATTTAGTATTGATGAATACCTTAGAACCAGCTACCAAGGATCTTTCTTTGCATTATTAAATCCATTTGCCTTATTAGCCGGCTTGATCAGCGTAACTATGTTACTTGCCCATGGCGGTATGTGGTTACAGCTGCGTACAGACAGTGATGTTGCTCGTCGCTCAGCGCAATATGGTCGTTATGCACTGTTAGCATTCATCGTGTTATTTGCTGTTGCAGGTATTTGGATTGCTAATCTTGATGGTTACCAAATAATCTCGATGGGTGATACGCAAGGCTTTGCAAACCCACTAGATAAAACAGTAACCACCTCTGCAGGTGCTTGGTTAAACAATTATCAACAAATGCCTTTAACTATGCTGTTCCCTGCGGTCGCTTTTTTAATGGCTGCATTAGCGTGGATATGTTCAAAAATTAATAGACCGGGGCTGGCATTAATAGCAACAAGCTTAATGCTTGGCGGTGTGATCATGACGGCTGGAATGTCTTTATTCCCATTTATTATGCCATCAAGTAATCACCCTGATATTAGTTTAACAATATGGGATGCGGTTTCTAGCCATAGAACATTGAATGTAATGTTTATTGCAGTAAGTATTTTTGTGCCACTTATTTTACTTTACACCACATGGTGTTATGTGAAAATGTGGCGCAAAGTAACCGTAGAAGAAATTGAAAATAACAGCCATGGCAGTTACTAAGGAGATTTGATCTATGTGGTATTTTGCTTGGATACTCGGTGTTTTATTAGCCTGTACGTTAGGTGTGATCAACGTTATGTGGTACGAATTTGGCCAGAACAAAGACAGTATCGCTGACGACGAACAAGAATTACACGATAGGCTTAATCGCCAAAATGACGACTAACCCCCGACCAAATCGCGCGCAGCAAACTACGCTGCGCGCGTTTTTAAAAACGCATTCCAATCACGCTGGCAGTCTTTTAAAAATCAGTATTGCGCTAGGAACATTTAACGCATTATTGATGATTGCCAGTGCTTATTTAGTGGCACGATCAATTCATTTAGTGATGTTTGAACACGCCAATTTAGCCACTATTACCCCTTTACTTTGGCCATTAGCAGCATTGATTTTAGGGCGCGGAATATTGCTTGGATTTTCGCAGCGCATAAGTGCCCAAGCCGCACTTAAAATTAAAACTGCAATGCGCCATACTTTACTCGATAAACTCACCTTACTTGGGCCAAGTTATATTGAACAACAAGGTCATGGCGCGACTTTAAACACCCTACACAATGGTGTTGAAGCACTGCACGATTATTATGCTAATTATTTACCGAGCGTGGCTTACAGTGCGCTTATTCCTTTGGCTATCCTGATGGTGATTTTTCCTACCGATTGGAAAGCTGGGTTGATTTTTTTATTCACCGCCCCCCTAATTCCGTTTTTTATGATTTTGGTTGGCCACAAAGCAGAACAACTGAATCAACAACGTTGGCAACAACTAGCTGTGTTGGGTAATTACTTTTTTGACCGCTTACAAGGCTTAACCCAACTAAAGTTATTTAATGCGACTACGCGCGAACTAAAACAAATTGCCAAAATTTCCGATGACTTTCGCCATGCGACTTTAAACGTATTAAAAATCGCATTTTTATCATCTTTCGCACTCGAGTTTTTAGCGACCATTAGTGTCGCGTTAGTAGCGGTGATAATCGGTTTTCGGTTGTTTTTTGGTACCTTAGATTTTTCGACCGGCTTTGTTGTACTGTTACTTGCCCCGGAGTTTTATTTACCGCTGCGCCAACTCGGCAGCCATTACCATGCCCGATTAGAAGGGATTAGTGCCGCCGCTGATATGCTAAAAATATTGAATGAGCCACTCCCTGCTAAGGATCTTGAGAACATACAACCAAATACTCAAAATAGCTTAAACTTACCAAGTATCGAACAACTCAATATTGATAATTTAAATTTTCATTACCCACAAAGTAATGAAGGCGTTAACAATATAAACCTAACATTTGCAGGCACAGGCCTGTATGCCATCGTTGGTCAAAGTGGTGCTGGTAAAAGCACCTTACTCGATTGTTTATTAGGGTTTCATCCTCAGGTGATCAGTGCTGTTACGGTAAATCAACAACAATTAGCCGCATCACACATTAAGCAATGGCAGCAACATATTGCCTGGATCCCACAACAACCTACTTTATTATTTAACAGTATCAAAGCTAACTTACTATTGGCCAAACCGGATGCCACACTCACGCAGCTAGAAACTGCAGCAGAGCAAGCTGGTGCACTTGAGTTTATCAATCAATTACCAGAGGGCTTTGACACTCAAATTGGTGAACAAGGCGAAGGACTCTCAGGCGGGCAAAAACAACGGATCGCTTTAGCTCGGGCATTTTTAAAACAAGCGCCAATTTTGATCCTTGATGAGCCAACCGCACACCTCGATAGCCAAACTGAGCAACAGGTGCAAGCGGCTATCAATCATTATGCACAGCAACATCTCGTTGTGGTGATAGCCCATCGCTTAAATACCATTGCACAAGCTAAACAAGTTATTGTAATGAAAGATGGTGCTGTTATTGAACAAGGTAGCTTTAAAACCCTCATCGATAACCAAGGCGCGCTGTTTGATTTAGTGCATGCAAGGAGTAAACAGCATGACTAATTTTTTACGTTTATTAAAACTGTGTAGACCGCACCTAGGTGCAATGCTGTTAGGGGCATTTTTAGCAACCTTAACAGTACTGGCAAACGTTGGCTTATTGGCTATTTCTGGTTGGTTTTTAGCCGCCATGGCTGCGGCTGGCTTGGCCGGCACGCAAATGAATTACTTCACACCAGCCGGCACAATTAGATTTTTGGCAATCGTAAGAACCGCCTCTCGTTACGGCGAGCGATTGGTAACCCACAACGCCACCTTTTTATTATTAAGTGAAATTCGTGTCAGTGTTTTTAACACGCTAAGCCAGCTAAGCAATGTTGATTTAGCCATGAGCCGCAGCGCCGATCTATTTAACCGCATGCAAAATGACGTTGAAGCGCTCGATAAATTTTACTTAAACGTATTATTACCAATGATTGTTGCGCTAATCAGCGTGCCAATTGTGGTTGCAATTATGGCAGCCTACAACAGTAATGTAGCGCTACTATGCTTTACTGCACTCTTAATAGTAGGCGTTGCCCTGCCGATCATACTGAGTAAACAACTTCAGCAAACTGCCGACCTCGAAACTCACTATTCGGCGACTTTACGTGCTGAATTATCAGATACCCTAAGTGGCTTACGAGAGCTGGCTATCTATCAAGCCACCGAGCAACAAATTGAGCAATGTCGGGCAGCCAGTGAACGCTATAATCGGCAACTATTTGTTCGCCATAGCGCCGAAGCACATAGTAATGGCGTATCACTATTAATAGTACAACTGAGTATGCTCGGTGCCATTATGATAATTGCACCGCTAGTTTACAGCGGAGCTATGGCCAATGTTGAACTGGCAATGCTTAGTTTATTTGTGCTTGCTAGTTTTGAAACGGTGCTAACACTGCCAAATGCGTTTATTCAATTGCCCGTAGCGCTAAGCGCTGCAAAGCGTATTTTTGATTTAGAAGATAAACTGCGCCCTGAAACTACAAGCGTTCAGGAGTCGTTATCAGTGCAACCTTTAGGGCTTGAATTTAAAGATCTTAGTTATTGTTACCACAGTGATACTTTTGCGCTTAACAACTTAAGTTTTGCGATTGAGCCACTGCAAAAAGTCGCGATTGTGGGGCAAAGCGGCAGTGGGAAAAGTACGCTGGTTAATTTACTCAGTGGTTTATGGCCACAGCAAAATGGTGAGATAAATCTAACTTCAGCAGACAAAACCATAGCAATTAACACGATCAGTCAACAAAATCGCTGCGAACTGATTAACATAGTCGCACAACAACATCATATTTTTGATGGCACCATTGCTGAAAACTTACGCTATGCGGCGCCCTCAGCAACTAAACAACAAATGCGCACAGCCTGTCAACAAGCACAGTTAGGTGATTGGCTTAGCGAGTTAAAACTAGGATTAGACACCCGCTTAGGCACAGGTGGCAGAAGTTTGTCGCGTGGGCAATCGCGGCGTTTAGCGTTAGCGCAAGCCTTACTCAGAGCACCGGCTATTTTAGTGCTTGATGAGCCAACCGAAGGCCTCGACAATCAATCGAAGCATCAAGTTATGGATGCGATATTAACCAGCATGGGGCACTGTACTGTGATCAGCATAACTCACGACCCTGCCTTACTTGCCAATATGGATAACGTAATTTGGTTAGAGCAAGGGCAAATAAAAGCGATTGCAACGCATCAGCAACTATTAGCAGAGCAACCTGAGTACGTGAACTTGATCACACGCTTTTAATCAATTACTTCAACGGTTACGTTAATAACGCCCGAGCTTGGCTCTGCGAGTTGCTCAAACGCATGCTTTGTTAAATCGATGATACGGCCGCGAATAAAAGGACCGCGATCATTCACTCTAACGACCACTGAACGGTTATTTGCTGTGTTTGTGACTTTAACTTTGCTGTTAAAAGGGAGCTGTTTGTGCGCCGCAGTCATGGCTTGTTGGTCAAACTTTTCACCACTAGCGGTCAGCCGACCATGGTATTTATCGGCATAAAAGCTAGCATTTCCCTGCTCACGAATACCTGTGCTTGTTGCAGAATAGTTTGTCGGCGAGCTACTACAGCCAGCTAAAATAGCTAGTGATAAGCTAATTAAAAGTGCTTTAATCAAAATTCAACGCTCCCTTAGAATGCATGAAGGTAGCAGGTATCAACTGAGCTGCAACTGAATTAAAGTAAATACAAAACAGTGAATACAAAAAAGCCACCAAGTTAACTTAATAACTGGTGGCTTTTATACACTGCATAAACGAATTAACGAATTAACGAATAATACCGCGTTCAGAATTTTTCACAAAATCAACCATTAACTGTACTGCTGGGTACTTAGCGGCATCATCAGCAAGCGCTGCAATTGCCTCTTCAACACCTAAACTCTTGCGGTATAGTGTTTTATAAGCACGACGTGTTGCCATTACTTCATCGCTTTCAAAGCCACGGCGCTTCATGCCTTCAGTATTAATTGCCACAGGACCTGCTGGCGTACCTATAGTTGTTACAAACGGCGGCACATCTTTGTTCACGCCAGAGTACATACCAACAAAGGCATGTGCCCCCACTTTACAAAACTGATGAATACCTGAATTGCCCGCTAAGATAACCCAGTCACCAATATGTACATGGCCTGCAACAGATGCATTATTAGCAAAAATAACGTTATCGCCAATCACCGCATCATGGGCTACGTGAGTGTAAGCCATAAATAAGTTATTGCTGCCAATCTTAGTCACACCTTGGTCTTGAATTGTACCTCGGTGGATGGTAGCGCATTCACGAATAACATTGTTATCGCCAATGATAAGTGTGGTTGGCTCATTATTATATTTTTTGTCTTGGCAGGCTTCACCTACAGACGCAAATTGAAATATATGATTGCCTGAACCTATTGTTGACGGACCTTTGACCACAACATGAGATTCGATAATGCAATTGTCACCAATAACCACATCGTTGCCAATGTAGCTATACGGGCCAACCGATACATTATTACCTAACTTTGCACCTGGTTCGATTATCGCTGTAGGATGGATCACAATTAAAGCTCTCTTCTCGCACACATGATTTCGGCACTACATACTATTTTGCCATCAACTTTTGCTTCTGCTGCAAACTTCCAAATATTACGACGCTCTTTTAAAAATTGAACGTGTAAATGCATGGTGTCACCAGGCGTTACAGGTTGTTTAAAGCGCGCATTATCTATCGCTGCAAATAAATATAGTTCATTTTCACTGCGATTCTCGACAGTTTTAAACCCCAATAAACCGGTTGCCTGTGCCATGGCTTCTAAAATTAATACACCAGGAAAAATTGGCTGGTTAGGGAAATGGCCGGTAAAAATCGGTTCATTAAAAGTTACGTTCTTAATTGCATGTAATGATTCACCTGGGGTGTAATCAAGTACACGGTCAACTAGTAGCATCGGGTAACGATGCGGAAGTAAGCTTAAAATTTCTTGTATATCAAGGCTATTTAATTCGTTTGCCAAAATAGCATCCTTATTAATTATCAACGTTTAATGACTTAGTCAGAGTCTCTAGCGCTTTAAGGCGAACTTTCATCTCTGGCAAATTACGGAAATGGGCAATGTTTCGGCGCCACTCTTTATTTGAAGAGTGTGGAAGTCCTGAGGAATAAATACCAGGTTTCGTAATCGCTTTAGTCACCATGCTCATACCCGTAAGTATAACACCATCACAGATATCTATGTGACCATTTATGCCGACAAGCCCGGCAATCTGGCAATTTTTACCAATAGTTGTACTACCTGCTATCACGGTACAGCCAGCAATTGCTGTGCCTGAACCAATTTCAACATTATGGGCAATTTGACATTGGTTATCAATAATCACATTGCTGTGAATAATCGTGTCATCAATTGCACCACGGTCAACCGTAGCACCAGCGCCAATTTCAACCTTGTCACCTATAATAACGCGACCAAGCTGAGGAATTTTTATCCATTGGCCTTTATCATTTGCATAACCAAAGCCATCACTGCCGATTACGCTACTTGATTGAAATAAGCAATCACTACCAATTTCTACATCGTGATAAACACTGACATTTGCCCACAGTTTTGTGCCATTGCCAATTTTTGTGTTTTCACCAATAAAGCAATTAGCGCCTATTTGCGCGTTATCACCAATTACCGCTCCGGCTTCAATCACCGCATTAGCTGCAATAGCGGCTGTGCTTGCAACTGTAGCATCAGGATGGACCACCGCACTTGGGTGAATACCTGGTGACGCTGAGCGTGGCGTTGTATCGAGTAACTGGGCTAATTTCGCGTAGCAAACATAGGGGTTAACCACTATGAGCTTATTACCTTGATAATACTCTGCGTCTGCGGCAGATAGGATCACTGCCCCCGCCTTAGTATCACTAAGTTGTGAGCGATATTTCTTATTCGCTAAAAATGCAATATGCCCAGACTGGGCATTTGCAAGTGTAGCAATTTTTGAGATTTCCCAAGCGCCATCACCGTCAAGCGTGGCGCCTAGAAGTTCCGCAATCTGCGAAAGCGTATAATTATGCATATATCAGTTCTATTGCTTACTTACTTTATCAACAACTTTACTTGATAAATCAACGACCGTTTTAGGGTTAAAGTAGATAGTAGTATCTTTAACTTTAACTTCATCGTACTTACCATCTTTAGCAATATCTTCGATTGCTTTGATAATAATACCTTGAACTTTAGCTAGTTCTTGGTTTTGACGAGTTTTAATTTCTTGCTCTAAAGGACGACCTTTTTCAGCAAGATTTTTTTGCATGCCTTCCACTTTTTCACGCAACGCATCTTTTTGCGCTTGGCTCATTGTAGTGCTTTCACGCTTGAATTTTTCTGCTTCAAAGCGGATATCGCCCTGTAGCTTTTCAAGTTCTTGACGACGCTCAGCAAATTCAGCTTGCAGTGTTTGCTCAACTTTTGCCATTTGTGGGATTTGCTTATAGATTTCTTGCATATCTACAATACCAACTTTATGTGCAAAAGCACTTGCAGAAGTACCCATCATAAGTGTTGCTAAAATGGCAATTGCCGATGATTTAAATGATTTTTTCACAAAAAACTCCTTTAGAATGTATTACTAATGTTAAAGCTGATGGTCTTCGTATCGTCATCTTCTTCTTGTTGCAATGGATACGCAAAACTAATCAACATTGGACCCATTGGGGAGATCCACTGTAATGATAAACCGGTTGATACCCTAAAGCGCAGCGGATCTGAATAATCCTCAAGCTTAGCGCGTTCGTCCGGACCTAAATTTTTATAACGGTCAACGTTAAATTCAGTGTCCCATACGTTTGCAGCATCAACAAAGAAACTAGTACGTACAGAACTGGTATTATCTTCATCCAAAAATGGGGTTGGCACAATTAACTCCATGCCTGCAACCGCTTTGGCATTACCACCGATACGTCCTCGCTGTGTTAACACATCAAACTCTGGCGAGCCGCCTATATTGCCTGTTAGACTACCATCTGGCAATGAATTGCCTGGAATTACTTGTGGTGTACGCGATATTGCACGCGGCAAAATAGTATTACGGTCAAAACCACGTAATTCCATTTCGGTTATACGGAAATACTCTTGGAATGGTAATGTTTGATCGTAACCATTGGTTGTGCCATAACCGTTACCATAGCCAAATGCAGCACGGGTTGAGAATACCCAACGGTGGTTATTAGTAAGTGGCCAATAAAAACGCGAGTCGTAATTTACCTTAAAGTAAGTTAAATCAGAGTTTGGCGTAGTACCGGTTAAGTTTAATGTTTGACGCGAACCTGCCGTTGGGAATAAACCACGGTTTACTGTCACACGAGACCAACCAACGCTGAGTTCGTATTTAGTAAAATCAAATCCTTCATCCGGGTTATTCGGATCTAAGAAGGTCTCACGCATAACACGAGTTTGCTCATATTCAGCAATCTCAGATAATTCTTCTTGGATCCAACGTACACCAAAGTTGATACGGTTTACCGCATCAATTGGGAAGCCTATATTTGTACCAATGCCGTAGCTTTTTGATTTGTAATCGATGAGGCTAAACTTACTTGCATCGTAATTACTGTAGAAAATACTACTGCCTTGCGACACACCATCTGGGGTGAAGTAAGGGTCGGTATACGATAAACTAACACGTTCTGAACCACGCGAAGTATTGATGTTAAAGCCAATCTGGTTACCCGTACCTAAGAAGTTAGATTCAGTCACACCGATATTAAATTGCAGACCTAAGTAAGAACCATAAGCAAGACCTGCGTTAAAGCTACCAGCTGATTGCTCTTTAACGGTAAAATCGACATCAACTTGGTCATCTATACCAAGGACTGGGACAACATTAAAATCAACACTTTCCATGTAAGGAAGACGTTGAATTTGTAGCTTTGAACGCTCAAGATTCTGATTCGATAACCAGGCGCCTTCCAGCTGGGTCATTTCACGACGTAATACTTCATCTGCGGTATTTTGGTTACCACCAACAATAATACGACGCACATAAACACGCTGACCAGGATTAACTGAGAGTGTTAACTGAACTTCTTTGGTTTCGTCATCAATTTCAGGAATGGTGCGAACTTCCGCATTCGCATAACCGAAACGCGCTAAATAACTTTTGATAAATTCTTCAGATGAGGTAACCACTGAGCCATTATAAAGTTCACCGGCACGCAGTGGAATAACACTTTTGATCAGTTCTTCACGGCCAAGTAAATCACCAATGAAGTCAAAGCCTTTCACTTTGTATTTAACGCCTTCGGTGATGTTAGCTGTTACATACACAGATTCACGTTCAGGACTTACTGATACTTGTGTTGAGTCAATATTAAAACGTAAGTAACCACGGTCTAAATAATAACTACGAATTTTTTCAAGGTCGCCTTCAATGGTTTGTTTCTGGTAGCGATCGCTGCCCATAAACTGCCACCAAGGTAAATCTTGTTGTGACTCAGCAAGTGCTAACAAGTCTTCATCACTAAACAATTCGTTACCAACTAAGTTGATCTGACGGATAGATGCGGCATCACCTTCATCAAACTTAAGTTTTAGCTTAACGCGGTTACGCGGTAACTTAGTGATACTGACATCAATTTTAGCGTTGTATTTACCAATACTGTGGAAAAACTCTATTAAGCCTTTCTCGATGTTATCAACCACAGTTTTATCCAGTGGTTCACCTTGGCGAATATCTTGCTGATCAAGCGACTGATTAAGCTGCTCGTCTTTAATGTCTTTATTACCTTCAAACTCAATAACACTAATTGTTGGGCGCTCTGTTACTCTAAAAATAACATTATTGCCATCACGTAGTGCCTTGATATTGTCGAAGTGACCTGAGTTATACAAAGACTTAATCGTTTTTGAAATTGTATAGTCATCAACACTATCACCCACGTTAATAGGAATATGTGTTAATGCTGCTCCCAACGCTACGCGCTGCAAACCTTCAACTTTTAAATCGTCAACAATAAAGGAGTTTTGGCCTAGGGCTGCAAAGCTAGCACCTAATAAACTTGTTACTGCCAAATGTTTTTTTATAGCCATTTTATTATCTTTATCCTTTACAACGGTATTACCGCTCAACACCTTAAAATTATACTTTAGCGGTGTTTTACAATCGTGTTTTAATTCGAGACTGTCGCAATTGCTTACAATCGCGATACATCATTGAACAAAGCGAAACATGTAAGAAAAATGAGTAGCAAGGCACCCACTTTAAAACCAAATTCTTGTGTCTTTTCAGAGACCGGCTTTTTACGAAAAAGTTCAATTATGTAATACATTAAGTGCCCACCATCAAGCACTGGTAAGGGCAATAAATTAAATACGCCCAAGTTTACACTTATCAATGCTAAGAAGCCTAAAAACGCCACTAAGCCATAGCTTACGCTAGTTCCCGCCCCTACAGCAATACCAACTGGACCACTTAAATTCTTCACTGATACTTGACCAGTAATTAAGTTACCAATCATATCAAAACTTAGGCTGATCAAGCGCCATGTTTCAGTTACGCCCAGCACCATACTATCGAGTGGGCCATAATGTCTAGTTTCAATGTAACCATCTGGCCATTTTTCAACCACCGGTGCTACACCTAAAAAGCCTTGTAGCAAGCCATCACTATTACGTTGTCCTTTCGGGGTAACATTTAGCAGTTCTATACTATCTTGTCTTTTTACACTAAATTGTAATGATTTGTTAGCGGATTGCTGAATAACATTAACTAACTGCGTCCAACTGGTTATTGTTTCACCATTTACGGCGATAATTTCATCGCCTGCTTGTAAATTAGCGTCTGCTGCAGCAGAGTTTGGCGAAATTGTAGCAACGGTTAAAGTAGCCTGCGGACGAAACGGCACAATACCTAATGAAGCTAATGGTGGCACATCTTGTTGATCAAGTTTCCAACCATCAATATCAAGCATTTTAACCTGTTCTTGAAATTGCTCGTCACGCACGGTAACAGCAACACTTTTATCACCTAGGCTGGCCATTAATGCAAACGTAGCATCTTGCCAAGTCGCAATATTAGCATCGCCAATTTTTACAATTTGTTGACTAGGCATAATACCGGCCTGCTCAGCGCGGCTACCCTCATTTACTGAGCCTACCACCGGCTTCACCGATTGAACCCCAACCATGTACATCGCAGCTAAAGCAAAGATAGCAAATATAAAGTTAGCCAGCGGCCCTGCCGCTACAATCGCGATACGCGCTTGTACTGACTTGGCATTAAATGATAAGTGGCGTTGGTCAGCGGGCACCTCATCAACACGTTCATCAAGCATTTTCACGTAGCCGCCTAAAGGAATTGCTGCAATAACATATTCAGTGTCGTGTTTATCGTGCCATTTTATTAGCGGTTTACCAAAGCCAATAGAAAACCTTAACACCTTCACACCCGCTTTGCGGGCAACCCAAAAATGGCCATATTCATGCACTGTTACTAAAATTCCCAGCGCTAGAATAAAAGAACCTAAATTCCACAGAAAATCGAACATATTAGCGTACTACCTTTGCAATGAGTTGCGTCGCTTGAAGTCGAGCTAAACGGTCACATTCAAGAATTTCATCGAGCGTGTGTACGTTTACATCAACCGTTGTGTCTAATGTTTGTGCATTAATGCGATATATATCAGTAAAGCCTATCTGCCCTTGTAAAAATGCCTGTACAGCAATTTCATTGGCAGCATTAACTGTCGTTGTAGCACCTTGTCCAGCATTACACGCAGCAATAGCTAATTGTAAATTGGGGTAGCGGGCAAAATCTGGTTTCGTAAAAGTAAAATCAGCAAGCTGTGAAAAATCCAGTGGTGTTACTCCAGCATCAATACGCTGTGGGTATGCTAAAGCATGAGCAATCGGTGTACGCATATCTGGATTCCCCATTTGCGCTAGCACCGATCCATCTTGGTATTGCACCATTGAATGAATAATACTTTGCGGGTGAATGACCACTTCAATATCGTTTGCCTGGCAGTTAAATAGCCATTTAGCCTCAATAAACTCAAGGCCTTTATTCATCATAGTGGCTGAATCAACAGATATCTTTTGTCCCATCGACCAATTTGGATGCGCTACAGCTTGTGCCACAGTAACGTCTTTTAAAGAGGCAATATCACACGTTAAAAAAGGCCCACCAGAACCGGTAAGTAAAATTTTACTTACCCCATGCTCATGTAACTGTGCGTTGGTTTTAGAGCCTTGCAGTGCACTTGGCAGGCACTGGAATATGGCATTATGTTCACTGTCAATCGGTAGTAAAGTGGCTTTATGTTGTTTTACTTTATCAATAAACAACTGACCTGACATGACTAAAGATTCTTTATTCGCCAGTAATACTTTTTTACCTGCTTCTACCGCACTAAGTGTAGGTATTAGCCCCGCTGCACCAACAATCGCCGACATTACCGCGTCAACGTCTGGGTGAGCGGCCAGTTCACTCATGGCGGCAATGCCACTGCGGATCACTGTTTTGCAGCCACTGCCCGATAAGTGTTGGCTTAACTTAGCTGCAGCGCTGTCATCTGCCATCACTGCAAAGCGTGGTTGATGAGCAATACACAATTGCGCCATCAATTCACTATTATTACCTGCCGCAAGTGCAAATACAGCAAACTGTTCTTGATTACGCGCAACAACATCTAAGGTACTTAAACCAATGGAACCTGTCGCGCCGAGAATGACGAGTTGTTGTCTACAACTCATAAACTAAGTGTCCATGCATAGCACAACACAAAAATGGGGGCTGCAGCAGTTAGGCTGTCAAGGCGATCTAAAATCCCCCCATGGCCAGGCAAACATGAGCCACTATCTTTAAGACCAGCTTCGCGTTTAAACATACTTTCGAGTAAGTCGCCAATAGCTGAGAATAACGCGATGAATACAGTCATAATCGCGTAAATTGGCCAAACAGACATATCTACATTGGTAAAATGACAAAACGCTAAAACAAAAATTACCGCAGCAACTAAGCCACCAGCTAAACCTTCAATGGTTTTATTAGGGCTCACTTTTGGCATTAACTTATGCTTGCCAAAGTTTTTACCCGTAAAGTATGCACCAATGTCAGCACTCCATACGATCCCCAGTACCACTAAAATAAGCATCGAACCAAAGTGCGTTGATTGCTCATAGTTAGCACTGCGCAGTGTATTAAGCGCAAGCCACAGCGGTACTAAGGTGAGAATACCGGCAATAGCGCGCATAACCACTCCTTCGTTCCATGCTTTAGCCATTGCTGGGTAGCGCCACACTAGGTAGGTGGCTACAATCCACCACGAAAATGACAGTGTGAATATATAATTTGCGTCTCCTACGAGCTGGCCGTCGACCCACAGTCCATCAATTGGCCAATGCCAATTAAGCAGTACCAGTAACAAGCCAATAAACGTCACAAACGAAAAACGTTTAACTTTATCGCATAACCCCATAAATGCCGACCATTCCCACGCGCCTAATAAAACAATCGCGCCAGCGATGTAACTAAACAATGTAAGAGGTGTATAAAAAACCAACACCAGTGCCAAAGGCGCTAGCACTAAAGAGGTTAAAATTCGTTGTTTTAGCAAAGTGTTACCCTTTTTAATTAGGTTTCAGCGAGTAATTGTTTTATTTGTTCGCCAGTACAACCAAACCGTCGCTCTCTGGCAACGTAACAAGCGATAGCATCAGCAAAAGCTGCTTCATTGAAGTCAGGCCAAAGCGTATCGGTAAAGTAAAGTTCAGCATAAGCAGCTTGCCATAATAAAAAGTTGCTTATGCGTAAATCGCCACCAGTACGGATCAACAAGTCAGGTTCAGCCTGATCTTGCATACTCATATGGGCGGCTAAATCGTGCTCTGTAATATCATCAGGGTTTAACGTCCCTGCAGCAATCAGCTTACCTAATTGCTTTGCAGCATTTGTTATATCCCATCGACCACCATAATTTGCCGCTACATTCAGTTGCAAACCAGTATTATTAGCCGTTAATTCATGTGCTGCATCAACCTTGCTGCGCAAAGTATCTGAAAAACGAGATAAGTCACCAATAATGGTTAACTTAACATTATTTTTGTGTAGCTTTTTAACTTCCTTACTCAGCACAAACAAAAACAGCTCCATCAAGGTACTGACTTCATCTTCGGGGCGATGCCAGTTTTCACTACTAAAAGCGAATAGAGTCAATGACTCTATTCCTAATTTAGTACAAAACTGCACAGACTGACGAACCGCATCCACGCCTTTTTTATGACCGTACACACGTGGCCTATTCTTGGCTTGTGCCCAACGACCATTGCCATCCATGATTATAGCGACATGCTTGGGTAAACATTGCTGGGAAATTTTATCAGCGTTAAGAACCATAAATATCGAGTATTCCATAAAAAAACGCCGCCTAGTATACCCCAGACGGCGTTTCAAAACTAATAAATTTACTAGCTTAGATTTCCATCAACTCGGCTTCTTTCGCCGCTAATTGAGTGTCCATCTCTTTAATGAATTTGTCCGTAAGCTTTTGAATTGCATCATCAGATTGACGCGCTTCATCTTCAGAAATATCTTTATCTTTCAATAAGTTTTTAACGTCACCGTTAGCATCACGACGAATATTACGGATTGCAACACGGCCGCTTTCAACTTCACCACGAACGATTTTAATTAAGTTTTTACGACGTTCCTCAGTTAGCGGAGGAAGTGGTACACGGATCACAGAACCTGCTGACATTGGGTTTAAACCTAAGTCAGATGCCATGATTGCTTTCTCTACCGCTTGTGCAAGCGATTTATCAAATACACTTAACGCAAGTGTACGTGAATCTTCAATTGTTACATTGGCAACTTGGTTCAATGGCGTTGGTGCGCCGTAGTATGGCACCATAATGCCATCTAATATTGCCGGATGAGCACGGCCAGTACGGATTTTAGATAGTTGACTGCTAAGTGCCGTTACACTTTTCTGCATACGTTCTGCAGCATCTTTTTGAATATCGTTTATCACGGTTCAATCCTAATCTAGTTAATAACTTCATCTGAGGCTTGTGAAGAGATAAGAGTGCCTTCTTCTTCGCCCATAATTACACGCTTTAAAGCGCCTGATTTATTCATATTAAATACGCTCAACGGCATCTTGTGATCACGCGCAAGAGTGAATGCCGCAAGATCCATTACTTTTAATTCTTTTTCAATGATTTCATTGTAGCTCAAGTGACGGTAAAGTGTCGCCTCTGGATTTTTTACCGGATCATCACTGTAAACACCATCAACCTTGGTGGCTTTAATCACGGTATCGGCTTCAATTTCAATACCACGTAAACACGCGGCCGAATCCGTTGTAAAGAATGGGTTACCAGTACCGGCTGCAAAAATAACTACACGGCCCGTTTTTAATAAGCTAATTGCCTCAGCCCAGTTGTATGCATCACACACACCGTTAAGTGGGATAGCTGACATTAAACGACAATTTACAAATGCACGGTGCAACGCATCACGCATTGCAAGACCATTCATGACAGTTGCTAGCATCCCCATATGATCGCCAACTACGCGATTCATGCCTGCTTCAGCAAGTGAGCCGCCACGTAAAAAGTTACCGCCACCGATAACTAAACCCACTTCTACGTCGAGTTCTACAAGCTCTTTGATTTCTTGCGCCATACGGTCTAATACTTTTGGGTCGATGCCGAAGCCTTCGTCTCCCATCAGTGCTTCACCGCTTAATTTGAGAAGAACGCGTCTAAAAATAGGTTTACGATTGATTGTCATAGTATTTGGGCCAACTTTATAAAAAAAGGATAAAAAATAACCGCGCTTATGATTTTCACATAAAGAGCGCGGTTATTTTAAAGAATTTTCAGCGATGACGCAAAAGCAAATAACAGAATAATTTCATCTAACTCACTTTTTCGTCAAAGGAAATCGATTTTATTGACCTTTAGCAGCAGCAATCTGTGCAGCAACTTCAGCAGCAAAATCTTCAGTTTTCTTCTCGATACCTTCACCAACTTCTACACGTACGAAGCCAGTAACTGTTGCGTTTTTCTCTTTAAGAATTTCGCCAACAGATTTTTTAGGTTCCATGATGAAAGCTTGACCAGTAAGAGAAACCTCACCAGTGAATTTTTTCATGCGACCAACAACCATCTTCTCAGCGATTTCAGCAGGCTTGCCTTCGTTCATCGCGATTTCGATTTGTACTTGCTTTTCTTTTTCAACAACGTCAGCAGGTACATCTTCAGGTGTTAGGTACTCTGGGTTTGAAGCAGCAACGTGCATTGCGATGTGCTTAAGTGTTTCTTCATCAGCAACACCTGCAACAACAACACCAATACGCTCACCGTGACGGTACTCAACTAGCGTTTCGCCAGCGATGTACTGTAGACGACGTACATTGATGTTTTCACCAATTTTAGTAACTAGTTCAACACGATCTTCTTCGAACTTAGCTTGTAAGTCTTCGATAGAAATCGTTTCTGCAATAGCAGCATCAGCAACTTTGTTAGCAAATGCTAAGAAACTTACGTCTTTTGCTACGAAGTCAGTTTGACAGTTAACTTCAACTAGTACTGCAACACCTGCGTTTTGCTTGATGATGATAGTACCTTCAGCAGCAATGTTACCTGCTTTTTTAGCAGCTTTTGCAGCGCCACTTTTACGCATATTTTCAATCGCTAACTCGATGTCGCCATCAGTTTCAGTTAACGCTTTTTTACAATCCATCATGCCAGCGCCGGTACGCTCGCGTAATTCTTTAACTAGGGCAGTAGTTACAGCCATTAGTAAATCCTCAAATCTGAATTCAGGTTTAGATAAGCGGGTTACCCGCTCTACAAGAATAGCAAGTCTTCATCTAAAATTAGATGAAGACTTGATGACAGCTAATTACTCAGCTTCTACGAAGTCGTCTTTCTCAGCTTGAGCAACGATATTGCTCTCACGGCCTTCAGTAATTGCTGCTGCAACTGCGCCTGTGTAAAGGTTGATTGCACGGATAGCATCATCATTACCAGGTACGATGAAATCAACACCGTCTGGGTTAGAGTTAGTATCAACGATCGCAACAACTGGAATACCTAGGTTGTTAGCTTCACGGATAGCGATGTGCTCGTGGTCTGCATCGATAACGAAAAGTGCGTCAGGAAGACCACCCATGTTTTTGATACCGCCAAGGCTCTTTTCAAGCTTTTCCATTTCGCGGTTAAGCATTAACGTTTCTTTCTTAGTTAACTTCTCGAAAGTACCGTCTTGGCTTTGGATCTCAAGGTCTTTAAGACGCTTGATTGATTGACGAACTGTTTTCCAGTTAGTCAACATACCACCTAACCAACGGTGATTTACGTAATACTGATCACTAGCGATAGCGGCTTCTTTAACCGACTCGCTTGCTGCGCGCTTAGTACCAACGAAAAGAACTTTACCTTTGTTTGACGCAGCACCAGTTAAAAACTTAAGTGCGTTGTTGAACATTGGAACAGTTTGCTCAAGGTTGATGATATGAACACGGTTACGTGCGCCGAAGATGAAAGGCTTCATCTTAGGATTCCAGTAACGTGCTTGGTGACCGAAGTGAACACCAGCTTGAAGCATGTCGCGCATTGAAACGTTTGCCATTTTGTATTTCCTCTGTTTAGTTTAGGGTTAGGCCTCCACATACCCCATAGCACCAACACCGCAGTTAAATGAAACTGAAATGCACCCAAGTGTATGTGACGATACGTGTGTGTGTTAAAATAAAATTGTGTTTGCCTTAAATACAAAAAATCATTTAAGAATTTATTTGTAAAAAGACGGCGCGCTTTATACCATATTAAAAACAAATATTCAACGTCGCGTGCAAAATTTGTGCGACGATAAATGTGTAAAACTCGACAATGGAGCCTCCATGAGTGCTGTGATCAAGACCCCTGAAGAAATAGAGAAAATGCGTGTAGCCGGGCGCTTAGCGGCAGATGTCCTGGAAATGATAGAGTCACATGTAGTTCCCGGTGTAACCACTGATGAACTAAATACAATTTGTCATAATTATATTGTCGATGTGCAAAAGGCAATTCCTGCCCCACTAAATTACCATGGTTTTCCTAAATCAATTTGCACCTCAGTAAACCATGTAATTTGCCATGGTATTCCTAACGACAAAGCATTAAAAGATGGCGACAGTGTCAATATCGATATCACGGTTATCAAAGATGGCTACCACGGCGACACATCAAAAATGTTTCATGTTGGCACGCCAAACATCCAAGGCAAGCGTCTTGCTGAAGTAACGCAAGAAAGCCTTTATTTAGCTATAAAAATGGTTAAACCAGGCGTGCGTTTAGGTGATATCGGCGAAGCGATTCAAAAATATGCAGAGAGCTTTAACTACTCAATTGTTCGTGAATATTGCGGCCATGGTATTGGTGCAGAGTTTCATGAAGAACCACAAATAATGCATTATGGCCGCGCTGGTACTGGCGAAGCCCTAAAAGCAGGTATGTGTTTGACTATTGAGCCAATGGTTAACGCGGGTAAACGCCAGTGTAAACTACTAAAAGATGACTGGACTGTGGTTACTAAAGACCGTAGCTTGTCTGCGCAGTGGGAACACACCTTATTAGTAACTGAAAATGGTGTTGAAATTTTAACGCTTCGATCAGATGATACGATTGACCGGATCATTGAACATTAAATACTGACTCACCCGACTTAGGGTGAAATTAGTATGCTAAGGAGCCAGCCCACGTGGCATTACCCAATAAAGTTAAAAAATTGCTCAGCGATGCTGAGCAATTAACCGATTATCGCGATTGTTCTAATTATTTTTATAAATGGTTACAAAACGAGTTTTCAAAACAGCCAGTCGGTAATTTGATTAATGCCCGGGCTGAGTTTATCGACCGCTTACTGATTAAACTGTTTCATGTTTATGATTTAGCCCATGAGCCAGATTTAGCCTTGATCGCCGTTGGCGGTTACGGTCGCGGTGAGCTGCACCCCTATTCAGATATCGATTTTTTACTGCTAGTTACTGAGCAACCTAGTGATGCAGTGTGTGAAAAAATCGGCCAATTTGTGACCATGCTATGGGATCTTAATTTAGAAATTGGCCACAGTGTGCGTACCATTGAGCAAGCGATTGAGCAAAAACGTGCCGACGTAACTTTTGCCACTAGCTTGCTTGAAAGTCGACTACTGTTCGGTAATCACATTGAATATGAAAAACTCAAAGAGCATATTCTTGATACGCCTGTATGGCACTCTGACGAATTCTTTTTAGCAAAAGTACATGAGCAACAACTGCGTCATAAAAAATGTCACGGTACAGCATACAACCTCGAACCAAATATCAAAGAAAATCCCGGAGGCCTGCGAGATCTGCAAACCATCATTTGGGTTGCTAAAAAACATTTTAGAGCCGAAACCTTACAAGAGCTTATTAGCCACGGCTATCTCACTCATGAAGAATACCAAGAGCTCCTAGAGTGTTTAGAAAATCTCTGGAATATCCGTTTTGCGCTGCATTTAGCGGCTGGACGCTCTGAGAACCGGTTGTTATTTGATCATCAACCACTGGCCGCTGATTTACTTGGCTTTGGTAGCGATGGTAAAGCTTCAGTTGAGCGGATGATGAAGCGATTATTTAGGATCATGAGCCGGGTCCGTGAGCTAAATCAAATGTTGTTATCATATTTTGAACAAAGCATTTTACCGGAAAGTAACGAACAAGCAGTAGTTGAACTCGATCGTAATTTCGAACGTGTTGGCCATCAAATTAGGGTAAAAAATCCGTCAGTGTTCTTTCGCCGTGATCAACTATTTGTATTGTTCGAACATATTGCCGATAACCCTGAAATTACCCATATTTACCCAAGTACTATCCGTACCATCCGCCAAGTGCGCCGTCGTCTGTTAGGAGATTTGCAAGATTATGCCGCCTGTCGTGAAGCCTTTTTACGGCTAATTAAACACCCTAACGGCATGGGCCGTGCATTTACTTTAATGCACAAGCACGGCATGCTTGCCGCTTATTTACCCCAGTGGCGAAACATTTTTGGACAGATGCAATTTGACTTATTTCACGCTTATACTGTGGATGAACATACTCATAAGTTGATCAATAACATTTATCAATATTTTGATAAAGCAAACGTCAGTGAGTTTCCTATTTGTTGTGAAATAGTCACCCGCATGGACAAGCCCGAGCTACTGTATTTAGCGGGTATCTTCCATGACATTGCCAAAGGCCGTGGCGGCGATCACTCAGAACTCGGTGCTGTTGATGCCATTGCTTTTGCCAAATTACACCGTTTTTCAACTTCCGATGGCAAATTGATTGCTTGGCTAGTTAGTAACCATTTACTTATGTCTGTAACTGCACAGCGTAAAGATATTAATGACCCAGATGTGATCAAAGACTTTGCTACTCGAGTTAAAACCGAACGACAACTTGATTATCTATACTGCTTAACCGTCGCAGATATTCGCGCCACTAACGACAACTTGTGGAATGATTGGAAAAACACCTTGTTGCGTGAGCTTTACCTGCATACTCAAAGGGCGTTACGGTTAGGCCTTGAAAATCCTATGGATCAGCGCGACCAAATTCGCGATAAAAAGCATCAAGCCAAACAACGGTTAATCAACAATGGCTATGATGAAAATCAGATTGATTTAATTTGGAGCCGTTTTAAAGCAAATTACTTTACGGCCTTTAGTGAGCAACAACTATCATGGCACACCGAACATTTACTAAACTGCGTTGATTTAAGCCAACCCAGTGTTGCGGTATCAAATACAGCCATGCACGGCGGTACACAGATTTTTGTTTATAGCCCCTACTCCGGCGGTTTATTTGCCCGTTTAGTAAGTGTGATCGGCTCTAAAAAAGCGCAAATTCAACATGCTCAAGTGCTCACCACTCGCGACGGCTATGTGCTGTTTAGCTTTGTAGTACTTGAAGTCAGTGGCGACCCGATTGCCAGCGCTCAAGCGCAGTCAATCAAACGCGGCCTTGATCAAGCGCTTGCTGATCCGAAAAAGAAAATTCGCTTTAAAAAGAATCGCTCACAACGCTTTAAAGATTTTAATATTAAACCAAAAATTATCCTGCGCCCTCACCCGCGTAAAGACCGCAGCTTAATCGAAATTCAAGCGGTAGATATTCCTGGCTTATTAACCAAAATTGCCGAAGTGTTTCAAGCCCATTTATTACATATACACGCCGCGCGGATCACCACCGTAGGTGAACGTGCAGAAGATTTCTTCGTGGTATCGAATAACGAATACCAAGCTCTTACCGACGAAGAACAAGCAAAAATTCATCAAGCATTGCGTAAAAAACTCAACGCAGAAACCGAATAAGAGGATCTTATGTCAGATTTAAAAACCACCATTGAAAACGCCTGGGATAACCGTGATAGCATCAGCCCGAGCACAGTACCTAGTGATGTAAAACAAGCCATAATCGATGTACTTGAGCTACTTGATAGTGGTGCCGCACGCGTTGCTGAAAAAATCAGTGGTGAGTGGGTTGTCCATCAATGGCTAAAAAAAGCCGTGTTACTGTCGTTTCGTATTCGTGACAATCAACCAATGAACGACGGCGTAAACCAGTTTTATGACAAAGTACCACTGAAATTTAGCGACTATACACCGGAGCAATTTCAGCAAGGTGGCATGCGCGTTGTACCAAACGCTGTTGCCCGTAAAGGCAGCTTTGTCGGTAAAAATGTAGTATTGATGCCATCATATGTAAACATTGGTGCTTACGTTGATGATGGCACTATGGTTGATACATGGGCCACTGTAGGCTCGTGTGCACAAATTGGTAAGAACGTACACTTGTCAGGAGGTGTTGGCATAGGTGGCGTTTTAGAGCCATTACAAGCCAATCCTACTATCATTGAAGATAACTGTTTTATTGGTGCACGCTCTGAAATTGTAGAAGGCGTGATCGTTGAAGAAGGCGCTGTTATTTCAATGGGTGTTTACATCAGCCAAAGTACTCGCATTTACGACCGCGAAACTGGCGAGATCCACTACGGCCGCGTACCAGCAGGTGCAGTGGTTGTTCCAGGCGCACTGCCATCAAAAGACGGTACTCACAGCTTGTACGCTGCAATTATCGTGAAAAAAGTAGATCAGCAAACCCGCGAAAAAGTAGGGATTAATGCATTATTGAGATCGATAGACGAATAATAGAGAGCTGAAAAGTTCTAAACAATAAGCTGATTGACATTAACAGTAAATAAATGAAAGCCCTAAATCTATATAGATCTAGGGCTTTTTCTATCTGTGTTATTTTCTCTTTTATGATAAATATCACCTTTAAATACAACATACTTGATAGCTGAGAACTTATTCTGGTTTATTAGCTTTGATTTGTATGACTGCGGCAACTATAATTATCAATCACATCATTAAGTAATTGAGATCAAGTTGTTACGGCTTTTCGTTATATGTTGGTTCCTGTTACTTGGTTTTCAGCAAGCTTTTGCTACTGAACTAAGCACTTTTGAAAATAAGTTAAACGAAGCTGAAGACTACCTTGTGGTCAACCCAGCGCAATCTATTATTATTCTTGAAAATCTTGACGATATCGATAAAGTTTCACCTGAGTTATTTATTCGTTGGCATCTTATTAACGCCCGAGCAGCCGTTCCGACCAGTCAATTTGACCGCCTTCATCAGTCTGTAGATGCGATATTTAGTCAGCAGCAAGCCCCTTATTTCAAAAAGAGAATAACGTCTATTATGAGTGCGTTAGGTATTTGGCTACGCTATGCAGAGTATTTAGACGATGCCCAACTAAGTTTTCAATGTGGTTATAAATACGCTGAAAATGATCGTCAACGCTTGACGCTTACCAACAGTATGGCACTGGTCGCTATGGCACAAAATAACAATGACGAAGCGCGTAACCTATATGCCGAAAGCTATAATTTCACGGTGCGTTTAAACCTCCCTAACGTTGTCGCCATGATAGAAAGTAACTTGGGCTATTTGGCACTTGATGAGAATAAAATCCCAGAAGCTGAACATTATTTTCGTAGTGCCTTAAGCCGTTATCAAATTATTGACAAGCGAGCGGGACAAATTTCTGCAGGATTAAATCTGTTAATGGTATTTTTGATCCAAGATCAAACAATAAACTTTGAAAGATTATACGGACCCACATCCACTTTAACCCATGCCTTTCCCAATGAGGCTAAACAAGCTTTATTACTATGGCTGGAAATGCGTTTTAAAAAACTTAAAGGAAATTATGTTAGCCGAAAGGACGTAGCAAAATTGCAAATAGCTTACGAGCAATTAGAAAGCGATCAAATGAAAACCTTTGTACACCGTTACTTTGCTAAAAAGCTCGAAGTCCCTATCGCACCACCAAAGAAAATCCTCCCTAAAAAGTTTACTCGTCTTGGTTTGAGTTAGTTAAAAAATGTCAGTGGTAATTGTTGGTGCCTGAGGTTTTCTTAAGCTCAAAACGACAGAATACCAGTGCTCTTTTTTAGTCTTAAAATTTTAATTCAGTAAAAATTAACCGTGATATTCGTAAAATAACAGCTGTCTTTTTGGTTTTTATTGCAATATAGCTACTTTAGTGTGGCTACTTTATTCATTAACAAGAGATACAATGAAATATTGAAAAAAGAAGTCGACAAGCAAGCTGAACGATTAATGCAGCAATACCACATTCATGGTTTAGTGGTAGGCCTTATTCTTGATGGTAAATCACACTTTTAAAATTATGGTGTTGCTAATAAACAAAAGAGCCAAGCAGTAACACCGGATAAGGCTCGGTCAGTATAACCTTTGCTACGACCTTCGCGAGTTATCCTCAAGTCAATGGTACTCTACCATTTGATGATACTGTTGATACATACCTACCCGAGTTAAAAAATAGTGTTATTGGAAGTACAAAACTTACACAGTTAGTAACCTAATTCCGGCAAAAAATGCTGACATTGTAATGTTAGCAAATAAAAATTCCCCCAACGTAGAATGGGTCAAAGCTGCCTATGCGATTTTAGATTCAGTTATCAGCAAATAACGTAGAATAAAATACCACTCCTTTTTTAGTAGTGGTATTTTTTAATTTGTTGAAAACATTGCACCATGTTAATTGACAGGTTTGGCTTCACGTTTCATGAAGCTTAATGGTGTTTGCCCAACTTGCTTCTTAAAAAAGGCAATGAAAGCACTGTCGGATGAAAACTCAAGACATACACTGACATCCGCAACTAGTCTTCCGGCTGACAGTAGCTCAATAGCTTTGAGCAAGCGCCATTGTTGACGCCAATCCTGATACGACATGCCAGTATCGGCTTTGAACAATCGAGTTATGGTTTTGGTACTTAATTCAATGGATTTGGCCAGTGCGGCTGCAGTTGGTGCTAAAAAATCATCCTGCATCACTTGTGTGCGAAACAGTTTCAACCTGGGATCCGTCGGTAAAGGAAGTTGGTAAAAATTGCGTTTGGCGATGGAAAACTCTTCCCAGAATAGCGCAACCGTCTTAGTTATCTCATCTTCCGCTTTATCCCAAGGCCAGAATGCCATTCTATCGATCAAGGCTTTTAAGAGATCGTTGACCTCAATCATAGTGACCGTTTCAGGCCCCTTGAAAATCGTGCAATCGAAATAGAGAGAGCGGTAAGCCACCACATTGATCATCACAGCCCGGTGCGGAGTCTGCGGTGGGATCCAGACCGCTTTGGTCGGCGGCAAGATGCAGATGGTGTCCTCCATAGAGAAAGTCATACAGCCTTGCGGTGCATAAAGTAACTGGCCTTTGTGATGCTGATGTGTGCCCGAGTCATGTTGACCGACATCAGCAGCAATCCCAATCACGCTCGCCGTGAATGTATCGGCATTAAATACTGTATTTTGAGAAATAATGGCCATTTGTCTGAATCTTGATATTTATGGTGTTAATGTCGTTAACCTGCCTTGCGATCACTAGTATACACTCCGAGCCAATTAAATTCCTATAGAGGATAAGTCATGAAAGTTAAACCATCTCTTTGGTTGATGGTGATCATGTTGATGTTTCCACAAATAGTAGAAACTATCTACAGCCCAGCTTTAGGTTCGATTTCAAAATCGTTTGCAATTTCATATTGCCAAGCTGCACAAACAATGTCGATCTACTTTGCTGCTTTTGCCGTTGGCGTCGCCGTCTGGGGCATCTTAGCGGATAAATTAGGTAGACGGCCAACAATGCTACTGGGGCTTTTTATATACGGCTGCGCAGCTTTCGTGGCTATGCAAACCGAAAACTTTACTGCACTGATGATTGCTCGCGCATTGAGCGCTTTTGGCATAGCCGTGGGCTCAGTGGTAACCCAAACCATGTTGCGCGATTCCTTTGATGGTGAAGAACTCGGCAAAGTATTTAGTGTGATGGGAATAGGGCTCTCTCTTAGTCCGGTGATTGGTATGTTCATCGGTGGCCAGCTATCACAAGCAGGCGGCCACCAATATGTGTTCTTTATGTTATTTGTTATGGCGATTTGTTTGTTTGCCTATAATTTGTTTCAGTTGCCAGAAACGCAAACCAGCAAGCAGCCTAGTAAACTCGGTTCGCTAAGCATTCGCATGCTCAAAGATGTAAAAATTTGGCAATCGGCATTGTTGGTGGCACTTTACAACATTTCCCTTTTTTCTTATTACCAGCTGGGCGGATTTAATTTCGCAGCGCTGGGGTTCACGCCTGAGCAATTTGGTTACAGTGGGATTTTTTTGGGACTTGGCTCACTGCTGGGGAGTTATCTTAACAACGGCTTGCTGGCGAAACATGTGTCGCAGCATTTGCTGTTGCAAGCTGCCGCGACTTTACTCACGTTGGGTGCTGTCGGTGTTTACCTAATACAAGATTCGATTTGGTTTATCGCGCCAATGATGATCATCGTGATGGCTTTCGCCATTGCGATCCCCAATGTACTCAGTATGGCTTTAAGTGACTACAAACAGCAAGTAGGGAGTGCCGCAGCGCTATTTGGACTTATTTATTACCTTTTGATTGGCAATGGTTTGGGACTGGCCGGTGCAGCTCAAAATCTAGGTTTGGTCTTGATTGCTTGTGGCGTTGGTACATTAGTTGTTACATTATCACGCAGTGCATTAAGCACTATAGTCGTTAAACAAATCGATTGAATTTAGTGACGCGGCAACGAGCTGATCTTGGGATAGATGTTAAGTTCATTTTTAAACGATAGTCAGGTTATACCAATCGTGTAAAGTTACTGACCATTTATAGCGACAGATAAATGGAGTGATAACAAGGCATAAATTTTGACATGCAGTTGTTCTACTTGAAAAAATTATAACGCAGTTAGCGCTTTATTTAGCTCGCTAGAATGGTTAAATATTTAAGTCGATTGGTATTAAGTACTCTTTACCACTTCGCATAGTGGTCTTCGGTAAATCCCCATTCGCCGTTAAGTGTGATAACTTCGTCTGCAAGAGTTATTTCACCATAGTAACGGCCGAAGTGTTGAGTGAAGTTAGTCGCGATAATAATTAAGTTAGTTTTATCTTGGCGTTTACCTTCTGGTTCGAAGTATAAATTGATGATACCGTCGTTTGAACGCAGCCGCCATTTACTCGTTGCTTTAGCATTACCATAGCGCTCAAATTGAAAATCGACCATATCAATTTTATAAAGCGTGCCATCGAGCCACAAGGCGTTTTCGGTAAAACCTGTTTCAATAACCCCCGCACTTAAATTTAAACCTAAGCGGCGGCCATCAGCTAATGTGCAGGCTAAACTCCCCCAGTTCCAAAAGGTTTCGCGACGCATGAAACCCGCGCTCCAATCAACACTTGCCAGTATTTTAAGCTCTTCAAATACATATTTTTTACCACGCCACTGAAGTGTTCCAGTACAGGGTAATGCGGCAGTTTTTTGGGTAAAATGAAAGCCTGTAAAACCGGCACGAACACACACCGCAAGCGGGTTATAATTTATCGATTCATCAATACAGGCACTAATTTTCAGCCCGGACTTTAAATTTACCTCTACCGAGCGTATTTGCGGCTTAGCGGTTGTATTAATAGTTACGCTGTTACGCCCTTTTCGAAAAGTCGCTTGCCCGGTGTTTGGTGTGCTATCAATACACGTATTTAAAGCCAGTAAGCTGATAAAACTGACTTCATCGAATTCTGTCGTTTGTGGGTCGTATACATATACAAAACAGTGACTCGCAATTTTTAAATCAACGATCGCTAAACCAATAATTAACTGCTCACAACTCAAACTAATAAATTGAAATTGATTAAAGCTTAACTTTTTAAAAAGCGTACTTCTGGATTTACCCATAGTACTACGCAGGTCAAAATCCAAGTAATTGATGTCATCTACTCCATCTGGAAAAATACCAAAGTCGGCTTGTCCATCTTGGTCAATCAGCTCATGCTTTTTCATGATAAGCTCCTTGCTTTTTAAACAACATTTTATCGATTAAAAATATTGTTGGTAAGTCTAACTCAAAACAACTTAAAAATGATCGCTTAAAAAATTGCCACCTAATTTATACTTAAAGTGTTACAAGTTATTACAAAATTGCCTCTTTTGGCTGATTTAGTGGTTTCTTGGTTACTTTTTGACATACATTCTATTTATGATAGTGGCGCTTTTTTTACATATCACTACAATGCACAAAAACAAATATTGGAAGACACACAATGAACCTGACACGTAGTTCGCTAAAAAACCCTGCGAGTGTCATTGTTATCTTGGTGCTAATTATGTTGTTTGGCATATTAAGCATTTTTAAGTTGCCGATTCAATTAACCCCTGATATTGAACAACCGCAAATTACAATTTTCTCTGGTTGGCGACAAGCTGCACCCGAAGAGATTGAATCGGTTATCATTGAGCCCATTGAAAATGCAGTTAAAAATACACCTGGCGCATTAGAAGTAAATACCAATATCAACCGAGGTAATGGCGCTATTACGCTAACCTTTGCTGTTGGCCAAAATATGCAACAAGCCATGCTTGATGTATTAACCAGCCTTAATCAAGCTCCCCCTTTACCTTTAGACGCATTCGACCCTGTTGTATTCGCTGGCGGAAATAATGGTGAGGCGGCAGCAACCTTACTGATCACACCTAAAGATTATCAATCGGATAGTTTAGATTTTGATATGTCGCAGTTTCAAAAACAAATTGATGAGTTTATCGAACCACGATTAGCGCAAATTCCAGGTGTTGCGCGGGTGGATCTGGCCAGTGAACGCCCGAAAGAATTGCGTATTACGTTTGATCCGCATAAAGCAGCAGCCTTAGGAATAAGCCTAGATAAAATTAGTAACGTACTTGCCAGTTCACGAGATACTTCAGGTGGCTTAGCTAATGTAGGTAGGCGCCAATATACAGTGCGTTTTACGGGACAATATGACTTATCTAGCATGGCACAAATGCGCGTTGGTTACTCAGATGATAGGCCTATTTATTTAGGCGATATAGCCAGTGTTGAACGGACTTACTCTGACCGCTTAGGTATGAGTGGACGTAATGGAAAACCAGCCTACTACATCCGTATTTCTCGCGCTAATAAAGCCAATACGGTTGCGTTACTTGACGATATTAATCTAGCAATAAAAGAGCTAAATGAAGGGCCGCTGGCAGCGAATGGACTCTCTATTGAGCTTAGTTTTGATGCCTCGGTGCATATACGCAATGCACTGTCGTTAGTTAAAAGTAACTTAGGCCTTGGCGTTATTTTGTCTTGCTTAATTTTATGGTTATTTTTTAGAGGCCTGAAAGCTACTTTAGTGATTGCAGCGACTATTCCAATCTCATTGATGGTGGCATTTTTAGCGCTTAATGTTTTTGACCGTAGTCTAAATGTTATATCACTCGCGGGTCTGGCATTTGCTGTTGGCTTAGTGTTAGATGCGGCTATTATAGTACAAGAAAATATCGCCAGACTTCGCGCTGAAGGCCTAGATAATAAAAAAGCGGCGCTTAAAGGAGCGGCCCAAGTTACTGGGGCGTTATTTGCATCAACAACAACGAGTGTTGCAATATTTTTACCTATTTTATTTATGGCTGGTATTGAAGGGCAATTGTTTTCTGATTTAGCACTGACACTCTCTGTAGCGGTTATCACATCAATGATATGCGCAATTACACTTATCCCATTAGCGAATCATCTATGGCCCGATGCGCAAATCAAAGCGGACCCATATCATTACTATTGGCAAAAGCTCAGTAATTTTATTATGAAGTTAACGAACACTCGCGTTAAGCAAATTATGTGGATTATCGTATTACTTGGCGGCTCAGTGATAGCAACATTAACTATGCTACCGAAAACCGATTTTATGCCACGCGCGCCTACTGATGGCTTCTTTTTCAATTTGGTCACGCCACCAGGTGGGAATGTGCAATTTATGGAAGAAGAGCTCTTACTCAGAGTTAAAAAACGACTCATGCCCTACTTCAATGGCGAAAAAGAACCTGGTATTAAAGATTTTAATTTTTATGCTTTTGGCTCAAATGCAGGTGGCTTTATTTACTCAGCCGATCCACAACGAGTCGAAGAGTTAATGAAAGTAGCCAAAGAAGAGATTTTTATTGATTTACCCGACACGCAAGTATTTTTCTTTCGTGGTTCAATGATCCAAGTTGCAAACGGTGGTGATGGCCGCGATATCAATATTGACCTAACCGGGCCGAACATGGATGACTTAGTTAATGCAGCACAAATTGCACTAAACGCCGTCAATGAAGTTCTACCAGATGCTACCGCCCAGCCACAGCCTCGTCTTGATATGGCTGAACCTGAACTTAGACTAACACCTAATGATCGCCGTATTACCCAAGCAGGCCTGACTCGTCGAGATGTATCGCAAGCAGTACAAGCATATACTGGTGGTTTATTTGTGAATGAATATTTTGATGGTAATGAACGCATGAATGTCATTTTACGAGGCATTCCTTGGCAAACCCCAGAAGAACTAAAAGCACTGCCGATTGTTACCCCACAAGCAGGTATACAAACCCTTGGCGAGCTTGCCAACATTGAACGTACTGTGGGACCCACTCAGTTACGTCGGGTAAATGGTCGCCGTACAGTGAGCATAGTCGTAACTCCACCTGCTGATATGAGCTTACAACAAGCGCAAGCAATTTTAAGCGAACAGGTAATGCCTAAAGTCAGAGCTAGCCTGCCAAGTAATGCGGGAGCAATATTGGCTGGCAACGCACAAAAAATGAATTCGGCGATGACCGAAATGGCGCTGAATTTTGTGTTGGCGTTGTTTATTTTATTTTTATTAATGACAGCACTGTTTAAATCCGCAAAAGACAGTGCGTTGGTTTTACTGGTTATGCCTCTAGCCATTGCTGGTGGCGTATTAGCGCTGTTTATTTTAAACCTATTTACTTTTCAATCGCTTGATTTGCTCACCATGATAGGGTTTATCATTTTGTTAGGGTTAGTAGTTAACAATGCCATATTATTAGTGGATCAAACTAAGGTAGCGATGACATCAGGTTTAAGTCGTGAGGCGGCGGTCAAACAAGCGATATTACTAAGGGCAAGGCCTGTTTACTTAAGTACACTTACGAGCTTATTTGGCATGCTGCCATTGATGCTAATGCCCGGTGTAGGCTCTGAAATTTACAGAGGGCTTGCAACCGTTATAGTCGGTGGTATGGCGATCAGTGCGTTGTTCACTCTCATTTTAATGCCTAGTTTGTTACAACTAGGCCGAAGCACACCGCCTGCGTCAAATAATCAATCAGTAAACAATACAGCAAAAAGTTTAGCTACAAGCCAATGAATATAGAGAATCTAATCATGAATAGAATTAAACTAGCCATGCAGTCTTTCATCCTATGTAACTGTTTATTTATAGCACCTGTTTTTGCCGTTATTCCTGTGACTGTTGCACAGGTCACTAAAGCGCCGTTAACCAGTGAAATAGAAGTTAATGGTACGCTGTTTGGCAAAGACGATGTTACTTTAACAGCAGGCATTAGTGGCCGTCTTATCTATGTTGCCGAGCCTGGCAGCGTGATTAAGAAAAATGATATTTTAGTTCGTATGGATACCTTACCTTTAGAATTAGATAAAGCACGCCAAGAAGAAATGCTCAATCGCGCTAATATTAATTTACGTTTATATCAACAAGACCTAAAACGCTTAAAAGAGTTAGAAAAATCTAGCAGCGCCGCACTAAGCCAAGTAGACGAAGTGCAAAATAAGCACGATCTGGCTCGCTCTGACATAGCACTTGCGAAGATCGAACTTAAAGTAATCGATGACAAACTAACAAGAGCAACTATTCGTGCGCCATTTGCTGGCGTTGTAAGCGAGCGCTTTAAGCGCGCAGGTCGTGAAATAAACCGTGCTGATGAGTTACTTACGCTACTTGATATTCATCATTTAGAAGTACGTATATATGTACCCGTTAGATACTTAAAATATTTACGAACAGGCATCGAACTTCCCATTAAAGCGGGTGACTTATCGCAACCAGAAACAGCTGCAGCAATAATAACTGCGGTAATTCCATCTACAGATCCACGCTCTCAGACAGTTGAAATACGCGCCAATTTACAAGCAGATGCACAACACGCTTGGGCAATTGGCCAACTTGTTGATGTAACCGTGCCATTGACCAGCAAAAATCCCGTATTATTGGTAAATCGAGATGCGTTAATCATCCGTAAGCAAGGCATACATGTGGTTAAAATTGATGCGAAAAGTCAAGCGATAAAAATTCCTGTAACCGTTGGCAGTGGAAAAGGGCCACTTGTCGAAGTCTCGCCAATTGCAGATAACGGTTTAAATGCAGGAGATAACGTGGCTGTGCGTGGTGCTGAACGTTTACAAACAGGGCAAGATGTCGAGATACAGATAAAATAATCAGAACTCTAACTAGTAGGCCGTTTCATCCAGCAACTTTTCCCAAAGTTGCTGGGTACAACTCAGTATTTACAGCCAAATCCACTGATATCTATTGGTTTAATTTGTTCGCCTTTACCACTGTGATCGTCATGCTTGATGATTAAGGTATTCGCTTTTTCACTAAATGTGAACGACCCTAACCAATCGAGGGTGGCAATCGGTGTTAAAGTATAAAAGCCATTTTTATCAGTGCATTGATAAGAAAAATAATGCGTTGCTTTGCCAAACGCGCCAACATCCGAGGTATACACACTAATATTCCCCTGTTGCCGGTAGTCGTCGGCTTGAGTGCCAACCACTAGATACAATGCACTAATGATTGCTAGGACAATAAATTGGATCCCTGCCAATATAAAAAAGCTGATATCAAATAATTTAGCATACCAAACTCGGGGCTCGTCATGATGGGGATGACCGTGGCTTGCTAACAAAAAGCCACCGATAGTCACCAATATTAATTTAATCGGCATCATATAAGCACTGAGTAAATACATGCTTTTTGCATTATGCCATTGCAGCCCAAAAGCCGTTGGTATAAATAAACTATCTAGCAACGGCAATAATATCAGCAAGCACGCGATAATAAGTTTTTTATGTTTTAGCATTTATAAGTGATGGCAGTTGATGATAGGTTTGAGTGTACAAATAAAAACCGTGAATAAAAAGCCCGTTAAAGTAACTTAACGGGCTGATATTAATCTTCAATCTTCAATCTTCAATCTTCAAAAAATTAATCGTCTTCGATGTTATCCAAACCTTTGGTGCCGTCTTTGGCTTTTAGTTTATGGTGTATTGCTGATTTTATTAGCATGTAACCGCTGATCGGTGCGGTGATCAATAAGAAAATTGAGATCAATAATTCTTTGACACTAACGCCATCTTGCGTGTTACTAAAAAATACCATCGCGGCGATTAGCATTCCAGCCATGCCAAGGGTTGTTGCTTTTGTAGGACCATGCAGGCGCATAAAAAAGTCCGGCATTTTGATAAGGCCTATCGAGCCTATTAATATAAATGCACCACCGATTAATAATAATATAGAAACTATCCATTCACTGATCATGTTATTACCCTTTATTCGATGATGTCGCCACGTAACAAGTACTTACATACCGCTACTGTACTTACAAAGCCAAGCATCGCGATTAACAGTGCAGCTTCAAAATACAACCCTGTGCCCATACTCATACCGTATAAAATAATTAACGCTATGGTATTAATATACATAGTATCTAGCGCTAAAATGCGGTCAGGTACCGAAGGGCCTACCACCAAACGCCATAAGTTAAGCAGTAACGATAAACCAATCATTGCAAAAACAATTAAAAAGACCGTTTCTAACATTGAAATATCTCCTTAAGAGGTGCTTCGTAACGTTGTTTAATGGTGTCGATCAATGCTTGTTCGTCATCTAAATCTAATACATGAATAAGCAAATAACGCTGCGTTGGTTGCTCACCCTCAGCGAGAGATTCAGGTATCGGATATACCTCTGCACTTACGGTGCCCGGTGTGAGCGATACTGTGCTTGCCAAAATAGTTATAGGCATAGCATGGCTGAGCTCTATTGGTACTTTTACAAACGCGGGACGCAGTTTTTTAACTGGCCCAAGAATAAGCAATGCGACTTGCATATTGGCGGTAATAATGTCGTACATCACGATAATTAACTGCTTTAGCGCTAAACCGGGCTTAATAATAAGCGGTTGCGGTTCGCGAAATGGAAAACTGACTAAAGGAATTAAAATAGCGAATATCACAGCCAACACTATATGACCTGCCGATACGCTGTTATTAAGTAGCAGCCATACGACAAACAATAATGCACTGCGAAAAGGTGTTGGTAACCAACGAAAACGTGATTCTAAACGCATTATAAGCCCCCTCCAAGTACCGTATTGATACCACCGGTAATATCATGCAATTGCGTAGCAGCAGCAATCATATATTCACTTACTGCGCCGCCAAAGATCACTAACAAAGGCGAACAAACTAATAAAGCAATTATTGCCGTGATCTGCAATGGATGCGCTTTTACTCCTTCAGTCGGTTCACAGTCTTGGTGTTTGCGTTCCCAA
Source organism: Pseudoalteromonas sp. SG41-2 (assembly GCF_014164535.1). Taxonomy (NCBI): domain Bacteria; kingdom Pseudomonadati; phylum Pseudomonadota; class Gammaproteobacteria; order Alteromonadales; family Pseudoalteromonadaceae; genus Pseudoalteromonas; species Pseudoalteromonas sp. SG41-2. The sequence goes on from NZ_JACJFK010000015.1 coordinate 54,689, forward strand.
AACAAGGTAGTACCCGCTCGAGATAATGCGACCAATAATGCAAAGCTGGCAAGCAAGTAAACAGGCCAAAATAGCAATGCTTTTTCGCTATCTAAGGTGGTTTTTAAAATCCACACTTTACCAATAAACCCTGACAGTGGTGGCATGCCGACTACAGCTAAAGCAGCAATAATAAAGCACGTGCCTAATAAGTATGGTTGCGCTACGCCGCGTCCTGGCGCTAAACGATCCGCAACTTTACCACGCTGATGAGCAATCAGGTCGGCCACTAAAAATAAGGCCGCGCACACTAAGGTTGAATGCACTAAGTAATACAACAGCGCCGCTGTGGCATTAATGTTTTGTAATGCGACTAAGGCGACTAAAGTCCCCACCGATACAATCACTAAATTAGCAGTGAGCTTGCGTAAATCTTGCGCGGCAACAACACCAATGGAGCCAACTATAATAGTTGCAACGGCCAAGCCCCACAACCAAGGTTGTGCCATGTGTGCAAGTTGCCCTGCTTCATCACCAAAGATAACGGTATAGACACGCAGCATTGCGTATACACCCACTTTAGTCATAATTGCGAATAACGCTGCCACCACAGGCATTGCACTAGCGTAAGTATTGGGTAACCATAAGTGCAGTGGTAACAATGCGCCTTTTAGCGCAAAAACAACCAGCAGTAATAACCCACCAATTTTTGCAAGGTAGACGTCATCGCCCTGTAACTGCGACACTTTTTGTGCCATATCGGCAATATTCAAGGTGCCTAATACACCATATAAAATACCCAGTGCAATCAAAAAAACACTCGATCCAATCAGGTTTAAACTCACGTATTGAATGGCTGATCGCGTTTTGTGTTTATCACCGTCATGCATTAGTAATGAGTAGGAAGCAATTAACAGCACTTCAAAAAATACAAACAGGTTGAATAAATCCCCTGTTAAAAACGCACCGTTAACACCCAGTACCAAAAAGTGTACTAAAGGATGAAAAAAGCCCCCTTTTTCATCATCTCCCATACAGCTGTAAACAGTAACAGCCAAACCTAGAAATGACGTTAGTAACACCAGTAGGACTGACACTAAATCAGCAACCAGCACGATCCCAAATGGGGCTTGCCAGCCGCCGATGGCATACACAATAATGCCTGACTGGAAAACTTGCCATAATAATAGCGCACTGACGAAAGTGTTTAATAATGCCATGACTACAGAGGTAACACGACGAATAGGAATACTTTTCCCACAGGGAGGTAACAGTAAAATAATGCCGGCAAGCATAGGTAATAAAATTGGCCAAGAAGCTAGATGCTGGATCATTTGTGCTCCTTGTGTTCAATTTTACCTAAGTGACCATCTACATGATCATTGCCTAAATCAGCACGACCACGAATTGCCAAAATCACGACAAAGGCGGTCATTGCAAAACCAATTACAATGGCAGTCAAAACTAAAGCTTGCGGCAGCGGATCGGCATAGTCAGTGCCAGTACCAAGCACGACGGCTTTATTAATAGTTAAGCGCCCCGCAGAGAATAAAAATAAGTTCACTGCGTATGACAGCATCGTTAACCCTAATACTACCGGAAAAGTCCGTGCTCTTAGGATCAAGTACACCCCACAAGTCACCAATACACCAACGCATGAAGCGTATAACAGTTCCATTAAATATTTACCTCTTTCTTAGGTGTATCTGCGGTTAACTTACCTAGGCTTGCGAGTATCATTAAGGTCGCGCCGACTACGGTCATGTAAACACCTAAATCAAATACGATGGCACTGGCCAGTTCTACTTTGCCGATAAATGGCACATCAAAATATTCAAACCAAGTGGTTAAAAACGGTCGTCCAAATGCCCAACTTCCTAGCCCTGTTAACATTGCAATGGCGATACCCGAGGCAATGATCTTTCGATAGTTCACATCAAAGCGCTCAGAGATCCAAATTGAACCATGAGCCATATACTGCAAAATAAAGGCAATTGCAGTGACTAACCCGGCAATAAAGCCCCCACCAGGTAAGTTATGACCGCGCAAAAAGATATACGCAGAGACTAATAACGCCAATGGCAATAAACTTTGTGAAATACTGGCTAATAACAGTGGATGACGTTCTCGCGCCCAAGGGCGACCTTCACTGTCGCTGGCTGGCATAAACAATGGTAAATTAGTTAATACTTTATAAATACCTAACGCTGCAATACCCAGTACCGTGATTTCCCCTAGGGTATCAAAGCCCCTGAAATCAACCAAAATAACGTTTACGACGTTGGTACCGCCTCCGCCAGTTTTTGCATTGGCGATAAAGAAATCTGAAATTGACTCAAGCGGACGCGTTAATAATGCATAACAAATACTGGCAATAACCACCCCCACTGCTGAGGCAATCCCTAAATCACGTAAAATACGTAATGAACTCGACTCTTTAGGTGTGCGTTGCGGTAAGAAGAATAATGCCAGCATTAATAAAATGACTGTCACTACCTCTACGGTTAACTGTGTAAGCGCTAAATCGGGCGCTGAGAAGCGAGTAAATGCCACTGAAACCATTAACCCTACGATTGATATCATCAATAACGATACCATCCGTGAGCGATGCCAAATCACAGTGCTAATGGCACCGATGATCATTAAACCTGCACCAATGGCATTATGAAAATCGATCGGCGTACGTGGCGCAGTACCCGCCAAAGCGTTCATTTCAAACAATGGCCAACCAGCACACAACAATACTACCCCCAACATCACAACAATGTAACGTTGCAGAGAACCATTTTCGGTGCTGCTGATTTTTTCTTGACTCCACTTAATGATCGCATAGACAAACCGCTCAAAGGTTTTTTTAGCATTTAATGGAGGTAGTGATGCTTGAAACTTAAATAAGTGCTTACGCTGAATATATATAAATACACCGCCCACGACAGCCATCGCACTCATAAGCAATGGTAAATTAAAACCATGCCAAATTGACAGTTTAAACTGTGGTGTCGCTTCCCCAAGAACTGCTAGCGACGCCGCTGACAAAATACCATCAACCACAAAGTTTGGAAACATACCGACTAGTAAACACAACACAACTAGTATTTCGATTGGCACACGCATATAGCGAGGAGGCTCATGCGGTGTTTTTGGTAAATTGATTGGGTCGCCATTAAAGAATACATCGTGAATAAAGCGTGCCGAATATGCCACAGAAAAAGCAGCCGCTAGAGTTGCTAATACAGGAATAAGCCACGACATAGAACCTAGTATTTGTTGATGTAAGGTTTCTGCAAAAAACATTTCTTTTGACAAGAAACCATTTAATAGCGGCACCCCAGCCATTGCCGCTGCAGCAACCATTGCCAGTGTCGCTGTATAAGGCATAAATCGCCACATACCATTGAGCTTACGCATATCTCGCGTACCAGTTTCATGGTCAATAATACCGGTGGCCATAAATAATGACGCTTTAAACGTTGCATGGTTAATAATATGAAATATTGCCGCTACTGTGGCAAGTTCAGTATCTAACCCAAGTAATAAAGTGATCAAACCTAAATGGCTAATGGTTGAATACGCCAGCAGCCCTTTTAAATCATGCTTAAATAAAGCGATGTAGGCGCCGACCAATAACGTTGTTAAGCCGGTCATGGCAACCAAAATAAACCAGATATCTGTTCCAGCTAACGCTGGATAAAAACGTGCAAGTAGGAAGATACCGGCTTTTACCATAGTCGCTGAATGCAAATAGGCACTCACTGGCGTTGGGGCTGCCATTGCGTGCGGTAACCAGAAATGAAATGGGAATTGAGCTGATTTAGTAAATGCACCTAGCAATACCAACACTAATGCAACTTCGTATAAGTCATGTGACTGGATCAATGTTTTGCTAGCTAAAATAACGTCTAGATCATAGCTACCAACAATATCACCAAGCAGTAGTAAGCCGCCTAGTAGAGCTAATCCACCGGCTCCAGTGACTGCTAATGCCATACGTGCCCCTTTGCGGGCCTCTGATTTATGCCACCAAAAACTGATTAACAAAAATGAGCTAATACTGGTTAATTCCCAAAACAGCCATAGTTGAATCACGTTATTCGACATCACAATACCGAGCATTGCAGTCATAAACAGCATTAAGTAACAGTATAATTTTGGCATCGAGTCATTATTACTTAGGTAATAACGGGTATAAAAAATAACCAGCAACCCGATCCCTAAGATCATAAAGATAAACAATAAGCTTAAGCCATCTAGGCGAAAAGCCAGCTCCATACCCAGCGCTGGTATCCATTGTGTGGTAAAGCGAATTGTCTCACCCGCTAAAACCGCTGGCGTGTGATAAATCGCAATTGCTAAGGCGCATAAAGGCGCTAGCATAGTTAAGCTCGTAGATTGATTACGAGTCAATTTGCCGGTGCAGGAAGAAATAACACTGCCAATTAAGGATAACAGGGGTATCCAGAGCAAAGTCATAGAGAGAAACCTTTTGAAGTCATAAGAGTATCAATACACTGCTAGTTAGTTTTAGTTTAGTACTGGTCATTTCGGATGGTTTTAATTTTAGCTTCAATAAACGCTTTATAGATATATAGTTATACTGATCAGCGACGATTTTGTCTATAGTAAGCCCTTCTACCTGCTGTTATTTTGTACTATTTTAGTGCTGACAGCATATTATTTACAACTTTATCCCTCAATATTTTTTTTTTGTCATTTTGTTTATAAAGTTCATAGGTGCTTTAAATTGCTGAAAATAGTCGCTAAATCGTAGTGGTTGATAGCTCGGATCAGTAATTTGTTGCAACCATAATTGTTGATAATGCACTGACAAAGGGATTTGTTGATATTGCATTATTGACCAGTTATGACTTGGTTTATATGCTTTAATTGGTGTTTGACAGCTATCACTTAGCTGCCAGCCAGCCGGTGGTGTAAGATCATTGGCAATAAAAAGGTTCGGCGCCACCAAGCCTTTTTGATTACATAGCCACGCCTGCTTCGCTGCGGGTAACGGATACTCATCTTCAAAGCCGTTAAAGTGCATCAGCTCATGTAAAAATAAACCGTAATAACTCGCCGAGTTTAAGTGCATTATGCCACCTTGCACATTGCCTGAGCCAGTTGCGGTCATCATCACTATAAAATCAAAGCCCGTTGGCCAAGCTTTATTGTGAGCTAAAGGCTGCCAATCACATTTAGCGGCATGTTGCGGCTGTTGTTGGCAGTTTATGGAGTCCCCTAAATAAATAGGCTTACTAAAACAAAAGCTGCCTGAGCTCGGTTGGGGGTGTTGTTGATAACGAATTTTAAATGCATTAAGTTTTGCTAAACCTTGGCGATGATCTGTCATCATCAACACATTAAACTGACACTGCGGTTGCGCTTGCAGCTGTGAAAAGGATAATAAAAATCCCTCATGACTGGCAAAGCTTTGGTCAATACTCGCCGGTGTGGCGCCATGGTGTAATTTTAATTGTTCTGCCGCATGACTTGCAGGCAACAGGTGTTGCTCTGCCAGTGATGTTAAATCATCCCAACGTTCTGATTGCAGTAACAATGTACTGAGTCTGCGGCGTTTATCAACACTTTGCTGAGCCACGCTAACACGCCAAAAAGGTAAAGCAGATTGTGCTTGATCATTTGTTAGTAACCGCAGTGCCCAAGCAAATTGTGCATCCGTAACAGCATTTATAGCTAATAAGTATAAAGTAGCATCAGTCAATGAATTAAGCTGAGCATTAAAATCGTCAATAAAACGATAATAACTAATAAGAATAGAATCTGGGGTATGTTTTACATGCCAAAAGGCAATATCGCGATGCTGATTAACTGAGCTTGGTAAATATCCCAAACTCAGCATAACAACAACGCTAATAAATAATTTAACTGTCGTTTTCACCAGCCATTAACTCAAGCTCTAAACGGGCATATTTATATTCCACAAACTCATGCACATTGGTGGCAAGTGCTAAACGAAAGAAATCTGCGGCTTGATAATCAAGCCCTTTAGCTTGATATATTTTAGCTAAATAAAAGTAAGCTTCGCATAGCCGCTGCGCATATTCTTGTTCAGTTTTAACACCATCGGCAAGACTTGTTAAAAAGCTCTGCTCGCTCATATCGCCCAAATAAAGTGATATTAAACTATACGCCCATTGGCTATCATCCAGCCCTTGTGCATTGCTTTTTAAGTTTGCTAAAGCTTGCACAGGATCAGCGCTTGCTTGCGCTAGATAAAGCCATAACACCCGGTAAGGATCACTTGGCGAACGAGATAAAAACTCTTTAAGATCAGCTGCTGCAAGATTTGCTCTATCGCCATAGTAAAGAGCAATACCACGATTTAAGTAGGCATATTCGTGTTGCTCATTGAGTTCTAACGCTGAATCAAAAAATTCATAGGCTTTTTCAAATTGTTGCATCAAGGTATGGTGAATACCTAAAAAGTTATACACTTCGGCTAAATCGGGCTTCAATTGCACAGCACGATTAAAATCAATCCGCGCCAAGGTAGACATACCTAAACTATCAAATAATACGCCACGGTCATAAAATAACTTTGCTTGTTGATCTGGCGCTAGATCAGCACGATTTAATAATTCAGAATAACGAGCTATCGCTATTTCACTACGAAAATCAGACGCTAAAGGCGCAGTGAAAGGCACATTCACAATCGCAGTCGGTTGTGCTTGCGAAGTAGATTGACAGGCGCTTAAAGACAGAATAGCAAACGATGCCAAGGCTATGTGTTTAAGTATCATTAAAATCCTTTATACCAAGATAAGTAGCAAACTGATAGGACAAGTGCTATCCAAAGAGGTTTCATTAAAGCATAAAAAAAGAGGCTATACAGCCCCTTTTTATATTATCCAGAGAATATCTGGATTAAATATCAACAATTAAGCGTCAGTTGGTGCATCGGCTGCGGCAGCTGCTGATTCCATTGCTTCTTTGATACTTAAACGTACACGACCTTGACGGTCTACTTCTAGTACTTTAACTTTAACTTCTTGACCTTCAGATAGGTGATCTGTCACGTTATTTACGCGCTCAGTACTGATCTGAGAGATATGCACTAGGCCATCTTTACCAGGAAGAATGTTTACAAACGCACCGAAATCAACGATACGTACAACTTTACCTTCGTAGATAGTACCTACTTCTAGTTCAGCTGTTAATTGCTCAATGCGGCTGATTGCATTTGCTGCGCTTTCACCGTCTGTTGCTGCAATTTTGATTGTACCGTCATCACCGATTTCAATCGTAGTACCTGTTTCTTCAGTAAGTTGACGAATAGTTGCGCCGCCTTTACCGATAACTTCTGCGATTTTCTTCTGTGGTATCTTCATAGTGTAGATACGTGGAGCAAACATTGAAAGCTCTTCAGATGGAGCAGAAATCGCTTCGTCCATCACACCTAAGATGTGTAAACGTGCAGCTTTTGCTTGTTTAAGCGCAATTTGCATGATTTCTTGAGTGATACCTTCAATCTTGATATCCATCTGTAGTGCAGTGATACCTGCAGCAGTACCAGCTACTTTAAAGTCCATGTCACCTAAGTGATCTTCATCACCTAAGATGTCAGAAAGAACTACGAATTTTTCGTCTTCTTTAACTAGACCCATCGCGATACCCGCAACAGACGCTTTAATTGGCACACCCGCATTCATAAGTGCAAGTGAAGTACCACATACTGATGCCATTGAAGATGAACCATTTGATTCAGTGATCTCAGATACAACACGGATTGAGTAAGGGAACTCAGTCAATGTAGGCATTACAGCTTGGATACCGCGCTTAGCTAGGTTACCGTGGCCGATTTCACGACGCTTAGGAGAACCTACAAAACCAGTTTCACCTACGCAGAACGGAGGGAAGTTATAGTTAAGCATAAAGTGGTTTTTGTGCGTCCCAGTTAAATCATCGATTAACTGTGAATCACGTTCTGTACCAAGTGTAGCTGTTACAAGTGCTTGTGTTTCACCACGCGTAAAGATTGCAGAACCGTGAGTACGTGGCAATACGCCAGTCATTACGTCAAGTGCACGGATCATATCTGGTTCACGACCATCGATACGTTTTTCGCCAGCAGTGATGCGCCCACGTACGATTTTCTTCTCAAGAGAACCAAATACTTTGCCAACTTCTTGCTTGTCTAGTGACTCGCCTTCAGCAAGCTCAGCTGTTAATACAGCAACAACTTCGTCTTTAGCTACGCCAAGTGCTTCTTTACGAGCCACTTTATCAGTGATGCGGTAAGCTTCGCCTACTTTATCAGCTGCGATTGCTGCTACTTTATCTTCTAAAGCAACGTTCTTTTCAGGTGCTGCCCAATCCCATGTAGGTTTGCCAGCTTCTGCTTTGAATTCGTTGATTGCGTTGATGATAGCTTGAGATTGCTCATGACCATATACAACCGCACCTAGCATAACGTCTTCTGCAAGTACGTCAGCTTCTGATTCAACCATAAGTACTGCGTTATCAGTACCAGCAACAACTAAATCAAGTTGGCTTTCTTCAAGCTCTTTTAACGTTGGGTTAAGTACGTATTCGCCGTTGATGTAACCAACGCGCGCTGCACCAATTGGACCACTGAATGGGATACCAGAGATAGCAAGTGCTGCTGAAGTACCGATCATCGCAACCATATCAGGTTGAATTTCAGGGTTAACAGAAACAACAGTAGCAATAACTTGTACTTCGTTTACAAAACCATTTGGGAAAAGTGGACGAATTGGACGGTCAATAAGACGTGCAATAAGTGTTTCACCGTCGTTTGGACGACCTTCACGCTTTAAGAAACCACCAGGGATACGACCTGCAGCGTACATACGCTCTTGGTAGTTAACTGTTAGTGGGAAAAAATCTTGGCCAGGTTGTGCTTCACGCTTACCAACAACAGTAACTAATACTGATGTGTCGCCAATACTTGCTAGTACTGCGCCGTCTGCTTGACGAGCGATTGCACCGGTTTCTAGGGTAACTGTATGTTGACCTAGTTGAAATTCTTTAATAATTGCTTGCACTTAAAATGTTCCTTAAATGTGTTCTAATAAGTTGCCATCAAAGTACCAATTACAGTACATAATTGTATTCAGTTGGAAATCAATTAAGTACTACAATTGGCAATGATGTGAATAAGCGTAGATAAACCTTTTTATCTACGCGCATAGTATATAACAAAGTAATGCAAAATTGCGAGCTTAGTCCCTAGATAAAAGTGGTGATAATAGGCGCGCTAAAAAGTGTGCTTTGCTGTCACTAACTATGTGGCTTTTATTTGATATTTCAAGAGAATTAATTGTTGTGGACAGAGAGAGTGAGAAATTTCAGGCACAAAAAAAGGAGCTATAAAGCTCCTTTCTATGTAATCTAGTTCTTAGCGACGTAGGCCAAGTTCTTGGATTAACGCAGTATAACGTGCAATGTCTTTACCTTTAAGGTAATCAAGCAGTTTACGGCGAGTGCTTACTTTACGAAGCAGACCACGACGTGAGTGGAAGTCATGCTTGTGATCAGCAAAGTGACCTTGAAGCTTGTTGATATCAAAAGTAAGAAGTGCAACTTGTACTTCAGGTGAACCAGTGTCGCCTTCTGCACGTGCGAATTTTGCGATGATATCGATCTTTTCTTGATTGCTTAGTGACATAGTAACTCCAAAAATAAAATTTAAAAGGTGTCTTAGCCGATCACTAATTCAGCCAAAACGATTAGCGGGCGTATTCTACCAGCTACGGCAATAACTACAAGCTAAACTTTACGCTGTTGTTTCTTGCTGATTTGATAAGCCACGTTTTGACTTTAAATGGCCATCAGGATTACGTTCACCAGTGCCAATAAACACACCATCAGCGAGCACTTTAATTGCCCCTTCTGGCAGTTCAATATCAAGTACAACCGCCTGACCATGGCTAAAAGAACTACCTTGCTCTTTACTGAGCTCAACCACAGGTAGACCAACTAATGCGGTGTCCATTGGCAGTAATAGTTCATCAAGATAAGTAGAAGGCGTAAGCTCTTCTTGTTTCGCTTTTACTAATAACGCTTCTAACTGCTCAAGTGACACCATTTTGTCAGCAGGGTAATGCCCTACCGCACTGCGATGCAACATGATCACATGCGCGCCACAACCCAGGTTTTCGCCTAAGTCATCGACGATAGTACGAATATAAGTACCTTTTGAAACATGGGCGGTCATTTGCACTTCGTTATTAGCTTCATCGAACTCATCTAGTGTTAAACTAAATACGTTGATTTTTCTGCACTTGCGAGGTACTTCAATGCCTTCACGCGCATATTTATATAAAGGTCGGCCTTCATATTTTAACGCTGAATACATTGACGGGTATTGATCTGACTCACCTAAAAACTTAGCAATTTCTTCGCTAAGTTGCTCAGCCGTCACATTGACATCTTTAGTACTGACAATTTCACCATCAGAATCTGATGTTGTCGTACGTTCACCTAATTTAGCGCGAACTACATAGGTTTTGTCAGTATCGAGTAAAAACTGAGTAAATTTAGTCGCTTCACCAAAACAGATAGGCAGCATACCCGTTGCAAGCGGATCAAGGGCACCGGTGTGCCCCGCTTTTTGTGCAAAATACACACTTTTAGCTTGCTGTAGCGCTTTATTTGATGAAATGCCTATTGGTTTGTTTAACAACAAAATACCGTCAACTGGACGGCCTTTACTGCGCTTTGCCATCTGTATTAGTGCCTTCTTCGCTGTCTGTTTCGTCGATATGCTCTGCATCATCTACGCTATCAACTTCGTCATCTACATGCTTTGCTTTATCTTCACGAATAATAGAATCAACAAGGTTTGAAATACGCATGCCTTCCATCAGTGAATTATCAACCACAAACTTAAGCTCTGGCATAATACGGGCACGAATGCGTTTGCCAAGTAGTGAGCGAATATAACCGGTCGCTTCATTTAATACTTTAGCACTTTGCTTTGCAGCATCTTCATCTTGGGTGTTAAACACAGTAATAAAGATTTTTGCATAAGATAAATCACGTGATACTTCTACAGCAGATACTGTAACCATACCTAAACGTGGATCTTTAATTTCGCGTTGTAAAATCACCGCAATTTCTTTTTGAATTTGCTGAGCAACACGATCAGTGCGAGAAAATTCTCTCATTTCACTTTCCTAAAATTATAACTTATTGAAAAATAATAATAAGCTAACTAAATAATGGATACACAAATGGGGGCTGAGCCCCCATTTATTATCTTAGCTTACGAACAATTAAAGTGTACGTTGTACTTCAACTGTTTCGAATACTTCGATTTGGTCACCAACGCGAACGTCGTTATAGTTCTTAACGCCGATACCACATTCCATGCCGTTACGAACATCAGCAACATCGTCTTTAAAGCGACGAAGTGACTCAAGCTCACCCTCGTAGATAACCACGTTATCACGAAGTACACGAATTGGTGCGCTACGTTTAATAACACCTTCAGTAACCATACAACCAGCGATAGCGCCAATTTTAGGTGACTTGAACACGTCACGAACTTCAGCTAGACCAATGATCTCTTGCTTGAACTCTGGTGCTAACATACCAGACATAGCTTGCTTCACTTCGTCAATCAAGCTATAGATAACGCTGTAGTAACGTAAGTCTAAGTTCTCAGACTCAATTACTTTACGTGCCGATGCATCAGCACGAACGTTAAAGCCAACCACGATTGCATTAGATGCTGCAGCAAGGGTTGCGTCAGTTTCAGTGATACCACCTACGCCTGAGCCTACAATCTTCACTTTAACTTCATCTGTTGACAGTTTAGTCAATGAATCAGAGATTGCTTCGATTGAACCTTGAACGTCTGCTTTAAGTACCACATTAACTTCAGACACATTGCCTTCAGTCATGTTAGTAAACATGTTTTCAAGCTTCGCTTTTTGCTGACGTGCTAGTTTAACATCACGGAATTTACCTTGACGGTAAAGTGCAACTTCACGGGCTTTACGCTCGTCTTTAACTACAGTTGCTTCGTCGCCCGCAGCTGGAATACCAGATAGACCTAAAATCTCAACTGGGATTGAAGGACCTGCAGACTTGATGTCTTTACCGTTTTCATCGCGCATTGCACGAACACGACCATACTCAAGACCACATAATACAATGTCACCTTGGTTAAGCGTACCAGATTGTACAAGGATAGAAGCAACTGGACCACGGCCTTTATCAAGACGAGATTCAATAACAACACCAGCAGCCATACCCACAGTTGGAGCAGTAAGTTCTAACAACTCAGATTGGTTTAATACCGCTTCAAGAAGGTCATCAATACCTAAACCAGTTTTAGCAGAAATATGCACATACTGTGTATCACCGCCCCACTCTTCAGGAATAACGTCTAGTTGAGCAAGCTCATTCTTAACGCGATCTGGGTCTACGCCTTCTTTATCCATTTTGTTAACAGCGATAATTAAAGGAACGCCAGCTGCACGCGCATGCTGAACCGCTTCTTTAGTTTGTGGCATTACACCATCATCTGCTGCAACCACTAGGATTACGATATCTGTTGCTTTAGCACCACGAGCACGCATTGACGTAAACGCCGCGTGACCTGGAGTATCCAAGAAAGTGATCATGTTACCATTTACGTCAACATGATAAGCACCGATATGCTGTGTGATACCACCGGCTTCGCCAGAGGCCACTTTTGCTGAACGAATATAATCAAGCGTTGACGTTTTACCGTGGTCAACGTGACCCATTACAGTTACTACTGGTGCACGTGGCTCAGATTTACCATCTTCATGACGGTCATTTAGTACTGTTTGCTCTAATTCGTTTTCTTTAACAATGATAACTTTGTGGCCCATTTCTTCTGCAACTAACTGTGCAGCTTCTTGGTCGATCACTTGGTTAATGGTAACCATGTCACCCATTTTCATCATTGTTTTTACAACTTCAGCGCCCTTAACGGCCATGCGTGATGCAAGCTCAGCAACTGTAATTGTTTCGCTAATACGCACTTCGTTTTTCACGTCAACCGTTGGCTTTTGGAAGCCATGTTGTAATGAAGCTGGTGCTTTTAGCTTGCTTTTCTTGCCTCTCGAAGGAACAAATTTCTCCTTCGCTGGGGCTTTTTTCTTTTTCTTAGCACGGCGTGTGCCTTGCTCATCACGCGCATCAGCAACATCTTCTGCTTCACGTGCGTAAGTAGAAGTCGTAAGGTGGTGATCAGCGGTTTCTTCGCGCTTCTTACGTTCTTCTTCTTCTTTCTTCCAGCGAGCTGAATTTTCTTCTGCTAGCTTTCTTGCCTCTTCTGCTTGACGTTTCGCTTCTTCTTCAGCTTTCTTCAATGCGGCCTCTTCTGCTTCTTTTTGCAGACGCTCAGCTTCAACGCGATCTTTTTCAGACTTCGCGGTTTGTTCTGGGGTCATCTGCTTCTGTTTTGCTACACGTTCAGCATCTGCTTTACGTTTAGCTTCTTCTTTCACTTTACGGTCAGCCTCTTCTTTGGCTTTACGCTCTGCGTCTTGTTTTGCTTTAAGCTCAGCTGCTTCTTTTGCAGCTTGTTGCTCAAGTTCACGACGAGCGGCTTCTTCTGCTGCTATACGTGCTTGCTCTTGCTCTTGCTCAACCGCGCTTTTCTTCACGTAAGTACGTGTTTTACGTACTTCAACTTGTACTGACTTTGCTTGACCTGTAGAACCCGTAACACTTAATGTGCTTTTGCTCTTACGTTGCAATGTCATACGCGCTGGGCCATCTGAGCCTGTGCCGCCGTGTTGCTTGCTTAAGTGATCAAGTAACGTTGCTTTTTCTGCTTCAGTTACATTATCACCCGCTTGCTTAGTGATACCGGCTTGCGATAATTGTTGAAGCAATTTATCAACAGTTGTACCAATATCCCCGGCTAGTTTTTCAACATTTACTTCTGCCATAGTCTCTAATACCTCCGTTAATAAATTACTCGTCTGCGAACCAACAAATGTTGCGCGCAGCCATAATTAGCTCACCCGCTTTCTCTGGAGAAAGCTCTGTAATATCGACTAATTCATCAATACCTTGCTCTGCTAAATCTTCTAGCGTAACAACCCCTTTGCTTGCCATAACAAACGCAAGGTGACGCTCTAACCCTTCAAGTGCTAATAAGTCTTCAGCAGGCTCTGCACCATCAAGGCTTTCTTCTGTTTTAAGTGCTTTAGTCGTTAATGCATCTTTTGCACGTGAGCGTAACAAATCAACAGTATCTTCATCTAAACCATCAATTTCTAAAAACTCAGACGCAGGCACATAGGCAACTTCTTCAAGGGTTGAGAAACCTTCGTTGATAAGTAATGTTGCAAAGTCTTCATCGATGTCTAAGTTTTCAGTGAATAAGTTAATTAACTTATCAGATTCCGCTTCGTTCTTAGCGCGCATCTCTTCAACTGTCATTACGTTTAGTTCCCAACCAGTTAACTGGCTAGCAAGACGTACGTTTTGACCGTTACGACCAATTGCTTGTGCTAGGTTATCAGCTTCAACAGCGATATCCATTGAATGGGTGTCTTCATCCATTACAATTGAAGCAACTTCAGCAGGTGACATTGCATTAATAACGAACTGGGCTGGGTTGTCATCGTAAAGTACGATATCAACACGTTCACCACCTAATTCGGTAGAAACAGCTTGTACACGTGCACCACGCATACCAACACACGCACCAATTGGGTCGATACGTTTGTCGTTAGATTTCACGGCGATTTTAGCACGTGAACCTGGATCACGTGCCGCTGCACGTAATTCAATCATCTCTTCGCCAATTTCTGGCACCTCAATGCGGAATAATTCCATCAGCATTTCTGGCTTAGAGCGTGTTACAAATAACTGTGCACCACGAGCATCAGGTTTTACTTCATAAAGTAAACCACGGATGCGATCGCCAGGACGGAAATTTTCACGTGGTAACATGTCATCACGGTAAATAACCGCTTCAGCATTGTTACCTAAATCTAATACGATTGCGTCACGCGTTGCTTTTTTCACAACACCTGTTACTAACTCGCCTTGTTGATCTTTATAAGCTTCTACAACAAGTGCGCGCTCAGCTTCACGTACTTTTTGTACGATTACTTGTTTCGCCATTTGTGTAGTAATACGGTCAAATTTAATTGACTCGATTTGCTCTTCGATGAAATCACCAATCTTAAGATCTGGGTCATCAACCTGAGCCGCTTCTAACGTGATTTCGCTGTAAGGGTTTTCCAGTGAGCCATCTTCAAGTACTGCAGCAATCTGCCAACGACGGTAAGTGTCGTAGTCACCTGTTTTACGGTCAATTGCAACGCGTACTTCAATTTCACCAGTGTGTTTTTTCTTAGTCGCAGTCGCTAATGCGAACTCTAACGCTTCGAAAATCTTTTCTTTTGGAACCGCTTTCTCATTGGAAACGGCTTCAGCAACCAATAATATCTCTTTTGCCATGGGTTATGCCTCGCTTGCCCTATTCCTTCGCACTCGGATTAAAACTTTGCGATGATGTTCGCACGTTCAATGTTACTGAGCATAATTAACTGCTCAGTACCGTCATATGAAAGTGTGATCATATCACTGCTAACTGCTATTAGATCGCCTTTAAAATTACGGCGACCATCTTGTGGAAGCTTAGTACGCACGCGTACTTCCTCTCCTTGTGCCTTCTCGTAGTGATCTTGTTTGAATAATAGACGATCAACACCAGGAGACGATACTTCCAAATCATATTCATTTGTAATCGGGTCTTCGACATCTAAAATTGCGCTTATTTGACGACTTGCATCAGCACAGTTATCAACCGAGATCCCCGCTTCGTGATCGATATAGACCCTAAGCGTAGAATGGCGACCCGCTTGCACAAACTCTAGACCATGTAATTCAAAGCCTAACATTTCAACTGACGGTGAAAGCATGGTTAATAAATCTTGCTCAAGTTTTGTCACGAAAATTCTCCATACAAACAAAAAAAGGGCTTATAGCCCTAAAATACTTAGCTTATACCTTGATTTAAAATCAAGAGGTGCAGATACAACAACGCCCCGAACCAAGCGGGGCGTCACACCTAAAGCATAAAACTGTGTGGCCATGGGCCAAGCTTGGTTGCGGATAGCTAACACCATCTAAATTAAACCCAAAGGCTTAAACGCAAAACGCGCATTACATAGAATGCGCGACTTCAAATCAGTAACTAAAATCGCTACTCAAAAGTATGGCTTCAAGAATTGAGAAACATTAATAAAATTAATGGCTTATCTCAAAAACTTGGTTGCGGGAGCCGGATTTGAACCGACGACCTTCGGGTTATGAGCCCGACGAGCTACCAGGCTGCTCCATCCCGCGCCAACTTGTATCAAATATCTGATACTTGCCTAGCAGCTAATTAAGTGAGCTAGACAATGGCGGCTATTATAAAGAGGCTTGGCGGAATTAGCAACCAAAAACTGGTAAAGAATGACTAGATTATAAAGTACAAAATTATAGGTCAGAACAATTCGCTATAACTGAACACCAAGTGCGATTTTTAAAAACCAACATAAAGGCCCTAGGGCGTGTTGACCTTTTGTGATTAATTTTGCAGCAGTATGTTTGGTATTTAGGCAAGGCAGAGTCTATGTAGTGTGGTTGTTCCCCATAAATAGGCGATAACGCAGTATAAATTCCAAACATGCGCTGCCCAAAGGGTTCTTCCTAGGGGCGATTAACTCTTTGTTGCTCGATTTTTACTTAGCCCACTAGGTTACAAACCTCGCGCCGCGATTAAATCGCCCCTAGATTGAACAAATTTCAATCCACAAAGGTCAACACGCCCTAGCCTTATTGGCATTAATAAAGCACGCTATCGCGCAATTTCCATCGATTTACTCACTCTTTCCTACACAGCGTCTATACTAAGTTTTTAATGGCAATCTGCATATTTAAGGCTATTTAGAGAGGGCTTATTATGAGTATTTCTGCTCATCATCAAAAAATGTTATTATGAAGTATCGCAATAATAAAACCCAACTTTCACTGTTTTACTGTTACCTTTCATGTGCAATTAAAACGTCATGCATTGACAATGCAATGGCCTAGCAGTGATGAAATAAGTGAAAAAAGTTATTTGTTGTATTGCTCATTGGAACGCACTATTACCCACTTAGATCGCTTATTGTCTGTATTACCTTTTATTCATTATCATGCCAACAACCTAAGTAAATCTGGCCTCACTTGTCAGGATGTTGATTTATTATGTGATGCTTTTATAGCTGCGCTAAAAATTCATTTGGGCCGAGAATTTACGCTAAACCTAGAACAAGCGTGGCGTTATGCACTCAGGATGTTTAACAGCATAGTGAAAAGCTATTTATTTAATACCAGTAATATTGTTGCAATTAACAAGTCCGTGCAGCAGCAAGTGAATTCATAACAAATAACCTACATGCATTATTCTATACTGGCTAACTCTTGTAGAAGACGATCTATTTGGTGCTGTTCAACATCGATTAAAGTTGCATATTTTGATGTTAACGCACTCATTTTTCTAGATAAGGAGTTATCAAAAGTCGCATCAGTTAAGTTATTCGGTTGCTCTTTAGCCTGAGCTTCGAGGGCTGCTATTTGGCGATCCATTTGAGCTTGGTAAGTATCTATTTTTGATTGTCGCTGTTCAACATCTCGTTTGATTTCTTGTGACCGAATGAACGAATCAATACCTTTGCTCTGGGTTGATTGTTGGTCAATTTCAGACGTGTTTTTCGACGCAGGCAAAGCGTGTTTTTCTTTTAAGAGTCGATCAATATCCCGCTGTTCACGTGCAATTAAAACGTTATAGCGCTCTGAAATACTGGTCATTTGATTAGCTATTGCAGTTTCTTTTTTTGCACCAGATAAATTATTTAACTGCGCATCTGATTGCTCACCTAAGGCGGCAATTTGCTGATTCATTTTCTCGCTTAAGCTATCAATTTTATCTTGATGCTGTTGAATATCAGCATCAATTTGCCGAGTCCGAATATAACTATCAACGCCCGAGGTATCAATATTTTCATTAGCAACAATCTGACTAGATAAGCTTGGGTTTTGCTCTTTTACAGAGATTAGTTTCGCATCATCACCACATGGAAATTGACTAAATTCCACGACGCCTTTTTTTTCACACTGATAGACTGTGGCATGCAAAGAACTAACATGGCAAAGTGCAATGAGACAAGGTAAAACAATTTTAAATTTGCAAATAGCATACTGATATTGATTCATAAGGCGACACTCCTTTGTTTACGTATTAATACCTATACCACGACTATCAGTATTAATAAATGCGATCTAATCGACAATTTAATTCGTATAAAACAATTTTGAGCAAAATTAATGATCTATAAAACTCTGAGATTTATTTTTGGCGACCAACTTAATGCCAATCACAGTTGGTATAAAGAAGAGGATCAAACACAATACCTTTATGTCATTGCTGAATTAAAACAAGAAACAGATTATGTAAAACACCATATACAAAAGGTAGCGGCGTTTTTTGCGGCAATGGAGAACTTTGCGACTGCGCTCAAACAAGCACAATTAAATGTGCTTCATTTAACACTCGATGATACCCACGATGACGCATGCATTACCTCATTACTAACACGCTTGGCGAAGCAATATCAGTGTCAACAAATCCAATATCAGTATCCTGATGAGTATAGATTAAAAACTCAACTGCAAGAGTTTGCAAACAGCAGTGACTTTAATGTTAGTGCCACAGACAGCGAACATTTTTTATTACCTTTTGCTGATATCAGCGACCATTTTAAAAAAGATAAGCATGTGAAAATGGAATTTTTTTATCGCATGATGCGCAAGCGCTTTGACATATTGATGCAAGATAATGCTCCACTAGGCGGGCAATGGAACTTTGACCAAGACAATCGTAACAAATTAAAAAAAACTGATTTAGCTGCTATCCCTGAACCAAAAATATTTACCAATAATATTGAAGCTATTTTACAGCGCATAAAAAAACACCAGGTAAATACCCTTGGCCATTGTTCAGCAACTTTATTATGGCCAACCAGTCGTGCTCAAGCAAAACAATTACTCGATTACTTTTGCACTCATCTACTCCCCTGTTTCGGAAAATTTCAAGACGCGATGACCTGTCAGAGCTCATACAAATGGAGCTTGTATCATAGTCGTATCGCGTTTGCACTTAACACAAAAATGCTGCACCCAATGCAAGTTATTAAGCAAGTACTGGCTGAGTTTGCGGCACGCCAAGAACAGATCACGCTTGCCCAAGTTGAGGGGTTTATTAGGCAAATTTTAGGTTGGCGAGAATATGTAAGAGGTATTTATTGGCAAAATATGCCTGATTACGCGAGTAAAAATGAACTTGAGGCTGCTCGTCTGTTACCAGATTATTTTTGGAGTGGCAAAACAAAAATGAACTGTATGAAACAGGCAATCACGCAGAGCTTAGAGACCGCCTACGCGCATCATATTCAACGCTTAATGATCACCGGAAACTTTTGCTTATTAACCGGTATTGATCCAAATGAAGTTGATAGCTGGTATTTGGGCATTTACATCGATGCCATTGAATGGGTAGAAATGCCTAACACCCGTGGTATGAGTCAATTTGCAGATGGCGGCCTAATCGCCACAAAACCGTATGCCGCAAGCGGTAACTACATAAACAAAATGAGTGATTACTGCACCAGCTGCCACTATAACGTAAAACAAAAAAGTGACGACACGGCTTGCCCTTTTAATAGTTTATATTGGCAATTTATGCACACCCATGAAGCCCGCTTAGCTCGTAACCCACGTATTGGCATGGTCTATAAAAATTGGCAAAAACAAGATACATCACAACAGCACGCTATTTTAGAGCGAGCGCAATGGTGCCTAAATAATATAGAAAAACTCTAACAGAAGTATCATATTAGGTAACATTGTTAATTAAATGTTTAATTAATTTGTAATTATAGTGTAATCACCCTACTTTCTAATATTAGAAATTACTCCACAACACTATGAGAACACGATGAAAAAACAGTTTTTAACGGCATTATTACTGATCAGTACAAGCCAAGCACAGGCATTTAGCCAAGAAACACATAAACGTATCGTCATCGATGCAGTGAACTACATGCAGCAGCACCCAAGCAGCACACAGTTTTCGGCATTAAGCCAATACGCTCAACAAAATAATATGACGGTAACCCAGTTAGCCGAAGTACTAGGCCAAGCAGCCTATGATGTGGATGACTTTGAAGACACCTTCTTTTGTGGTGCTGTAACGGGGTCATGTGTTCAAGCACCAATATGGGGAGCAGCAGAGAGTATTGTTAAATATACCAGCTATTGGCATTTCCAAAACCATACCCAAGGGGCTGATCAACACGGTAACGACTTTGGTGGCTACAATTACCAAAAACTGACGGTATGGGGCACCGTTGATAACTTGGCTTCAAGCTGGTTAAAAGGTGACTACCTTGATGACGGTCAAGGCGGTGAAACAGGCTGGTTTAATGCCGATTCATCAAAGTACAACAGCTATGGTATTACTGAAGCTAATTACCGAATTGACAGCCAATCAAATTACAACATGTACGATGACTTTGAAGAAATGCCTTTTCAGCCAATTGATAATTTAGGTCAATACTGGTATCAAAGCTATTTGCAAAGTGGCAACCCACAAGTGTTAGGTTTTGTTTTCCATACAACTGACTTACTACAACCACACCATACTTGGACCACATCTGATCTCAATCATTCAAGCTGGGAAAGCTGGGTAAAAGACTACTATGATCAGGAACAACTCAATGACTCTGCCCTTATTACACAAGCCATGCAAACATTTTCAGCACTGGATATAAACAGTCAAGACGTACGCCCTTTACTGACACAAGGTGGCGCTTTTTCTTATGCTCAAGGCGGTATTGTGCTTAATTCACAAGACCATTACGACCGCTTAAATACGGCAAAACAAGTGATCCCACATGCGATTGCCATGGTTGTGCACCTACTTAATCATGCCATGGTCGTACGCCAATGAAAGCGCTGAGCAGTTGTATTTTGTTATTGTTAGGACTGCTTTATAGCAGCCTAACAATGGCATCATTTAACCAATATAGCGCTGCTGAAGTGCGTTTAATGCAGCAAGTTTATCAACAACACAATGCCAACATTAGTCGCAAAGACGTTCGTAAACATATGTTTGAAAATCAATTTTTATTATATCAAGCAGAACAACATATGCCTGAGCTGCTTGAACGTCAATCTGCGGTAGGCTTTAGCACGCAGTACCATGTTGAGCGCTATTTAATGAACATATTTGACAGGCAACTCAATTTATCAACATCCTATGTTAAAGGAAGTAATCTCACACAATATAATGCCCAGTGGCTGCTCAAAGTATTGCCTAGCTACCCTGCTGATGGCCAATACAACGCTGAACAAATCAATAAAATGCAGCGCACTGAGCTCAGAGGGCTCTTTACAACCGCCGTCAATCTTTATGAGTTTATAGCCCCTTTATCTATGCAAGTACGCTTTCGACTGCACCAAGGTGAAAGTGACTTATTCAAAACTGAAGTGATAAAAAAGCAACAATTTGAGGCGTTGCTTTTAAAAGCGACGCCATTACTTTTAAAGCAAGGGATCAGTATCGCACACCTAGAAGAACTAGCAAAAGGCGATATTTTAAGGCCTTCGATTCAAAGTTGGCTAGGTATTAAAGACATGATGCACGTTCAAAGCCCAATACTCGACAGTCTTGAACAACAAATATCCGATAAAGAAATAAAAAATTATTATCAGGCAAATAAAGCGCGCTTTAAATACCTTAGTGAAGTGACAGCTTACGGCGCTGTGTTTACTGAGCGAGAGCAAGCGGTTCGCTTTAGAAACACAGTACAAGCAAGCTCTTTTACAGATGCATTATATATATCACAGCAAACCGACATTTATGCTAAGTATCACAATAAACTAACTCGCAAAAATAAAAGTAATTGGGCTGTGCAACTGGCTTATACGCTAAAAGCAGAAGAATTATCTGCGGTGATGCGCTCACCTGAAGGTCTATGGGTCGTCATAATTAGTAATAACCATCAGTATAACTACTTTAGCGCTACTGACGAAACTGTTCGCTATCAAGCTAAAAAAGCCATCGCAATACAAAAAGCGCAGCAACGCTATCAGCAAAATTGGCTGGCTTGGCAACAACAAAATGCTGTAAAACTATGAATAAAAAAGCTATCTACATAATTACAGGCGTCGCTTGTTTAGGTTTTTTAGTAATAAATTTAACAACAGAGCGAAAACGCGAAATAGCTCCCATTCGCGCTGCTGATGATTTAACGCCAGTAACGCCCGCGCCACAAATAAATAATGCGTCGGCACCGACAGCTATTAATCCAGATATGACTGCTGATGCGGCGATTGATAGTCACACCTCATTAAAAAATACTGATGCCAGTCAACAACTGCCGCCCATTACTACACCGAGTTACTTGCCTGTCATCGCAAAAAATCCAATCAGTGCGAGTCAGTTTCAAGGCGACTTAACCGATCATCAAGCTTACCTCGATTTTCATAAACAGCAGCAAACTCAGCTTGAGCAACGCTTTGTAATAGCTGCTCAACAAAAAATAACTAACCTTGAAAGCTTGCTCGAAAAAGGCCATCAAAAAGGCCTCCCTCAACGGCAGCTGCAAGTTGCTATTGATAAAATTGCCGCCTTAAAAGACATGCAAGCCAAATTAAAAAGTAAAGATACAAACTGAACACAGCATCATTAATCATCTGCGATTAATGGTGCGCTAAGCGGACCCGATGTTTAAGCAAAGCTAAAAAAGCCGCCTCAACTGAGGCGGCTACTAAAAATAACAAGTAAATTAGGGGAAAAACACTGTCAAAGGGATGGTTATTTACCTTCTAGCAAGTTACCACTGCCAATTTCAATTTTACGTGGTTTAAGTGCTTCAGGGATCTCGCGTTGCAAGTCGATACTAAGTAGCCCATTGGCTAAATCAGCGCCGAGTACTTTAACGTGGTCACCTAGCTGGAATTTGCGTTCAAAGTTGCGCTCAGCAATGCCTTGATGAATAAATTTGCGCTCTGCGCTGTCATCTTTATTGGCTTTAATGCCAGCAACTTTTAAGGTGTTATTTTCTGACTCTATCGTCAGCTCATTATCACTAAAACCGGCAACAGCCATAGTAATGCGATATTTGTCTTTATCGAGTGCTTCGATGTTATACGGAGGAAAACTTGGCTGCTTGTCAGTGCGAGCGGCCGCATCCATTAAAGATGCTAAATGATCGAAGCCAATGAATGAACGATAAAGTGGTGATAAATCTACTGTACGCATAATAATATCCTCATATTTAAGCGATATTTTGCATGTGCTTTTCGGTTGAACAAGCGCAAGCAAAGTTTAATTAATAATATAAATTTCAATTACTTCTGTTTAGTTAGGACCCATCAGGCGTCCTCACTAAACTATATATGGACGGCGAAATTGTTTTCAAGATTATTTTTGAAAAAAGTTTTATTTTTTTTCAAAATCTCTTTTTGCCTACTCAATAAAGTGAGGACTCAAAGTTTGCTTTTCAAGTCTTTAAATAGTAATAAGGGGAATTAGCTTTAGAGGTCGATATGAAAAAAGTAACGAGTTTGCTGCTCAATATAATTATGTTAGTTGTGGTGTTTTTTGTAGTGACTACATATCAGCAACGCAATTTACTCAGCTCAGATAGCAGCCCTGCTCCATATTTTAATTTACCTGTGCTCAATGACAGCGAACAACGTATTGATATTGCGATGCTCAAAGGTAACACCACCGTGGTTTATTTTTTTGCGCCATGGTGCACAATCTGTCGTTACAGTATGCCAAACCTAGAAGCGGCATTGGTTGATTCTAATATCAACGCCATTGGCATTGCACTTGATTATAAAAATGAACAAGCAGTTGCGCAGTTTGTTAGTGAACTTAAACTCACAATGCCCATTTTACTAGGCGATAAAAATACCCAGAGTAATTATAAAATCAGCGCCTTTCCTACTTACTATGTAATTGATCAACAACTGCGAATAACCGCACGCTCAATGGGCTATTCAAGCCAATTAGGTATTACTATCAGAGCTCAAAACTAAATGTAACAGCTTGTAACACCTCCCTACATTTGCCTACATTTTCGTACAGTTTACTACGTATTTTTATATATTTTCTCATTACTATAGGTCGCAGTCACACTTACTCATAACCATGGAAGAATCATGTTAGCCACCTGCTTGCCATCACTTTACCGTTTAACGCCACTGGCGTTGTGTTTGCCATTTTTAACGCACGCCAACGTTGATGCTAATGAAGAAATAATAGAGCGTCTTGAAACCGTTTATAAACGCAGTAGCATTACCAGTGAAATAACCGAAAATACTGAAAAACTGATCACTATGCCCGGTGCTATGGGCGATCCACTGCGGGCAGTATTTGCATTACCAGGCGTTGTCGCCGCTGGCGGCTCAATGAGTGAACCGGCGGTACGTGGCTCATCGCCCGATGATAATTTGTTTGAAGTGGATTTTATGCCTGCAGGCTATATTTTTCATGATTTCGGCAGTTCTATTTTCAACAAGTACATTATTCAAGATTTTCAACTTTACTCAGCCGGCTATGGCACCAGTTACAGCAACGCCACCGGTGCCGTATTTGACGTAACACTGCGTAATCCTAAATATCAACCGATTACTACCACGCTTGATCTTACAATGTTTAATGCCGGTGTCTTTGTTGAAGGGCAACTCACGCAGAACACCGCGTTTTATTTATCAGCACGTAAAAGTACATTACCACTGTTCTTCTCTAAAGGTGAAGAGCTTGAAAACGACGATGGTGAACTCAGTGGTATCACCATCAATGATCCCCCAGATGATCATGATTACCAAGGCAAATGGATCTGGGATATAAACAATCAAAACGCCCTAACAGTGTCATTTACAGGCGCAAAAGACTCGGTTGCAGCAGGCTTTAATCAACGCGCTGAACTTTCACTAAAAAATCCTGAGTATCAAGGCGATGCTGATTTTATTCGTGAATTTACCAGCCAAAGTATCTTATGGGATCACTTTAATAAAGACTTTCATTTACGCTTAGGCGTTGGTTCGCTCGAACATTCTGGCCGATTGGAATACGCTAAACGTGCCACGCTAAGTGATGGCTATTTTGATGAAGAACAACAAAAGCAAATCACTTATAAAGGACGATTAAATTGGCGTGTTACTAAAGCCCAGCAACTGGTTTTTGATGCCGCCTATTTTGATAACGACAGTACTTACAGTTACGATAGTTTTCAATATCTTTGTACCGAGCTCGATCCTGATTGCGATCTAAACAAAGGTGAGCGAATAACTGGCAAAGACAAGCTAGCCCTTGATAAGTACTTTGTTGGTGTTAGCCATGTTTGGGTTATTAACGAACAATGGCAAAGCGAAGTCGGCGTGCAATATCAAAGCAATGATTACACTGATGAAGATTTTGTGATGCCGCGCCTTACGCTTAGCTACTTTATTAATAATCACAATAGCATCAATGCTAAATACGGGCATTATAATCGCATGCAAGATATTGACACTCTATTGCCTGAACACGGCAACCCGAATTTACGTTCGCAAACCTCAAAACACAGCAGTTTGGGTTTTGCACAAGAACTTGCCGATGAATGGACATGGTCTATTGAAGGGTATTACAAAACCATGGACGATTTACCGTTGGCATTAAACAATTATTCCGATGCAGCAATTCGTTACAGTAATGATGTAACTGGGCGAGCTTACGGTGTTGATCTATTAATAAACAAAAATAAAACTGATAAATGGTATGGCTGGCTTGCAGTTAGTTATGCCAAAAGTGAACGTACTGACCAACGCCAAAATATCACTCGGGATTATTACGCTGATACCCCTTTAGTTGTCAACATGGTGTTTAATTACCAAATCAGTGAAAAATGGCAAGGGGGCTTTAACTTTACTGCCCGCAGCGGTCAAGCTTACACCCCGATTGTTGGCGTCACAGAAAATTCCGAATTCGAAGGACGTTTTTTACCACAATATGGTGATCCATTTTCTGAGCGTTTCGATGTTTATCATCGGCTTGATCTTCGTTTTGAACGTCAAACCGACTTTTGGGGCTTAGACGGTGTGTTAATTTTAGAATTAATGAACGCCTACGGCCAAGCAAACACCAGTAGCATTGATTTAGATTATCAGAAAGTAACCTCGACTAATGATTTAATTATCAAAGAAAACGAGGATGATTTTGAAATGCGCCCTTCAATTGGCTTTAGTGTTAAGTTTTAATTAGCCACCCCACATACACCTTTAATACTGATTAAAGGTGTATGCAATCATTAAAATAGAATTCATCAATCGTTTTTTTACGCTGTTTATTTTTTCTCAATTAGTTAAGATGAATGTAAATAAAATCGAGGAGAGCGATATGTTAACTGTAATTTTTGGCCGTGAAGGCTGCCCTTATTGTGTACGTGCTAAAGATGTTGCTGAAAAACTAGCAAATGAACGTGATGATTTTAAATACCGTTATGTTGATATTATTAAAGAAGGCGTTAGTAAAGCCGATTTAGAACAATCAGCAGGTAAGCCTTGCCCAACCGTGCCACAAATCTTTATTGACCAAGCACACATCGGTGGTTTCACTGAGTTTGAAGCTTACGCTAAAGAGAATCTTGGACTTTATCAATAAGTTCTGTATAAAATTTGTTAATCAATTTGATTTACCCACAATCAAATTGATTAAATTATGACCAACATCAACTACATACAAATTAGTTTCAATTTATACAAGCATTTGCCTCGTAAATCCTATACAATGCGCGCCTCTTTAAATTCGTTGAGGCGTATTAATGTCAGAACCAGTCACGTTTGAATCTCTAAATCTTTCTCCTGCAATTTTGAAGGCAGTTGAAGAGTTGGGTTACAAGACACCATCTGAAATCCAAGCTCAATGTATACCGTTATTGCTAGAAAGAAAGGACGTACTGGGACTAGCTCAAACGGGTACAGGTAAAACCGCAGCATTTGCACTGCCATTACTTAATAATATTGACCCGTCTGTGAAGCAGCCGCAGATCCTTGTACTCACACCAACCCGTGAGCTTGCGATCCAAGTAGCTGAGGCATTCGAACAATATGCTAAACATGTTCGTGGTATTGAAGTATTGGCACTTTATGGTGGCCAGAGCTACAGTATCCAACTAAGTGCACTTCGTCGTGGCGCGCAAGTTATTGTCGCTACTCCAGGTCGCTTAATCGATCATATTAACCGTGGCACTATCAAGTTTGACAGCTTACAAGCTCTTGTACTTGATGAAGCCGATGAAATGTTACGTATGGGCTTTATCGATGATGTTGAAAACATCATGGAAAAAACGCCGCGCGAAAAGCAAACATGTCTTTTCTCTGCGACCATGCCTAAGCAAATTCAAAACATTAGCAGCAAATATATGAATAACCCTGAACAGGTTCATATATCTGCGCGTAACTCAACGGTATCATCTGTTGAGCAAGTGTTTTGGAATGCCAGCGTACACAAGAATAAAGCGATTGTTCGCTTTTTAGAAGCTGAACAATATGAAGGCGCGATTGTTTTCGTACGTACACGTAACGATACAGTACAACTTGCTGAGTTATTAGAGCGCGAAGGTTTCTCTGCAGCTCCACTTAACGGTGACATGAACCAGCAAGCACGTGAACGCACAGTAGAACGCTTAAAAAGTGGCATGCTAAACGTTGTTATCGCAACAGACGTTGCAGCACGTGGTCTAGATGTTGACCGTTTAAGCCTTGTTATCAACTACGATATCCCACAAGATTCTGAAGCTTATGTTCACCGTATTGGCCGTACAGGTCGTGCTGGTCGTACTGGTAAAGCGATTCTTTTCGTAAAACATAACGAACGTTATTTACTTAAAAATATCATTCGTCATACGAATTCAGATATTGTGCAAGTTGAACTACCAACTGCAAAAGTTGTTGAAGAAAAACGTATCGAAGCGTTACAAGCTAAATTAGCTATTGCGCTTGAAAATAAAGATATTACTTTCTTTAATGAAGTAGCAGCTAATATGGCGCAAAAGCTTGAACTTGCTCCTGAAGACCTAGCAGGTGCGTTACTGTGTTTAGCACAGCAACAATCACCAATTAAGGTTGAAGAAGTTAAGATCCAACAACGTGAGCGTAGCGAACGTAATGACCGTAACCCACGTGAGCGTAATGATCGTGGTGACCGTGGTCGTCGTAATGAACGCAGCGAACGCCCTGCACGTGACCGTGATGCTAAACCACGTGAACGTAATAGCCGTGATGCAGGCCCTATGGATACTTACCGTATCGAAGTAGGTCGTGAACATGGTGTTCAAGTTAAGAACATTGTTGGCGCTATCGCTAACGAAGCTGACATCTCAAGCAAGTTTATTGGTGATATTCGTTTACACGACAATCACAGTACGGTTCAATTACCGCAAAACATGCCTAAAGATGTACTTGATCATTTCCAAAAAGTGTTTATTTGTAAACGTCCAATGGGCTTAACATTAACACAAGATCAAGGTCCTGCTGAACCACGTGCTGAACGCTCTGAGCGTCCATCAGGTGACAAAAAACGCAGCTTTAACAAAGATGACAGTGCACGCGGTGATAAGCGTAGCGGTCCTCGTAAAGAACGTCGCCCAGTAAGCTTCACAGCTAAATAAGCAACGACTCTTTAATAAAAAAAACCTTGCCACGAAAGTGACAAGGTTTTTTTGTGTTTGGAATAAAGTAAATATTCGTGAGGGGAAGATTTTGTGAAGTCACAATATTCGTTGATAGCAATTGCATTGAATGAATGAGTATTTGAATTCGCTAAAATAATCATGTTTTTAATAAAATTGGCATAAATAACGCTCTAACATCTATTTTTGCTTCTAAGCGAGCCGCAATCAAATATAAACCAGCAAGTTTACGGTGAATAAATAATGCATCCACTGGTGGTGTATGCCATTGCTGTGCTTGTGCACTAAGTTGCAACCCAGCATCTTTAATATTTGCTGCCAGTTGACTATTTTTAAAATCAAAATCACCATCGTGACGCAGTGGCTCACACGCCATTAAAAATAGCTCTATAACATTATCTTTATAACTGTCACGCAATGTATCTTTAAAATAACCAATCTGAGTGGCCGCATTTAATACCCCATCACGATTATTCTCACTGCCTGCTTTAAATAAAGCTAGATAAGCTTGGCTCAACTGAGGCGAAATCTCACGGGTTGCCCCAAAATCAAATAAAACGATTTTTTGTGTGGCTGGTTGATAATGAAAATTAGCAAAGTTTGGATCTGTTTGTATCAGTCTAAATTCAAACATTTCTTTAAAAAATAACGCAATAAGTTGCTGTGCCACAAAGCTTTGCTCTGCTTTGGGTAAATCGGTAATTCCCTCTATAGGCTGAGCCTCAATATACTGCATCGTTAATATTTGTTTAGTACTGTGCTCTTTATAGACGTTAGGAACAATAAAGTGTCGGTTATTTGCCAATGCATTTTTATAACGTAATAAATACTGCGCTTCACGGTGATAATCAGCTTCCGCTAATAATTGTATTTTAGCCTCTGCGACGAGTGGCTTGATATCAAGATCTTTAGGTAGTAAACGAGACAGTGTAAGCAGCGATATAACATTATCAACATCACTGACCACACTTTTTGCGATCCCCGGGTATTGAATTTTTACAGCTAATTGCTCGCCGTTTTCATGGTAGGCCAAATGCACTTGACCAATAGAAGCGGCAGCAAATGGCCTAAGCTCAATATGTGAAAAACGCGATAACCAGTCATCTCCCCACTGCTCTTTTAATACAGTAATGAGTTGTTTATGTGGCATGGGGTTAGCGTCTGATCGAAGTAATGCAAGTAATTGAGCAAGCTCTGGACTGAGTAGATCCCCAGCATCCATTGACAGTAGCTGCCCTAATTTCATTGCCGCACCGCGTAAGTGTGATAGTTCTGTCGCTAGATTTTTTATGTTTTTAGGCTGCAGTAATAAGCTTTTATTATCCCAACCCTTTCCTGAAAGAGTACTTTTGGCTCCCTCAAATAACATATTACTCGCGACACTGGTTGCTAATGAGCCTAACTTTGCAAAGCGTGAAAATCGAGATGTAGGAACAGCGCGTTCATTGGCCATACTAAAACCTAGTTAACGAATATATTTACCGGTTTATACGTACCAAGCTGGGTATACGATCGAATTGACAACTGGCTGGATAAAACTAACCACAAAAAAACCTCGCCATTATAATGACGAGGTTTTTACACATAAATATTTAGCCGTGCTTTATTAAGGCGCGACTGCTGGGTACACGTAACTTGCGTCTAATCCAAGCGGGATACCCAGTGCCCAGTAACCGAGTAAAAATAAGCTCCAGCCAATCATAAAAGCGATTGAATATGGCAGCATCATCGCGATAAGCGTGCCAATGCCCGTGCCTTTGACGTATTTTTGGCAGTACACCACAACTAATGGGAAATACGGCATTAAAGGAGTGATGATGTTTGAACTAGAATCGCCCACGCGATAAGCCGCTTGAGTTAAATCTGGCGAGATACCTAACTGCATTAACATAGGCACAAACACCGGGCCCAGTAGCGCCCACTTTGCTGAACTTGAGCCAACAAACAAGTTTACAAAACCAGTTAAAAAGATGATACCGACAACAGTCACCGCACTTGGTAACTGCATGGCTTTTAACAGCTGCGCGCCTTCAATTGCCAGCAGAGCTCCCAAGTTTGATTTACTAAATGCAGCAATAAACAAGGCACAAAAGAACGCCATTACAATATAATACGCCATGCCGCCCATTGCTTTACTCATGGCATCTATCATATCTTTAGAGCTTTTAAAGGTGCCAACGGTAAAACCATACACTGCACCAGGTATCCAAAACAGTAGGAAAATTAGCGGTACGATAGATTGCATTAAAGGCGAGCGAAAATTAGTTAAAGAGCCATCTTCGCTTCGCATTGCAGAGTCCGCAGGGGCTGACACATAGGCTAATAACGCAAGACCTGCAATCATCACTGTACTTGCAATAAAAAACGCGCGTTTTTCGTCGCTACGGGCATCTTCAAATGCAGGTAAATCTTCTTTATTACCATCTAATTCGGTATTTTTTAACCGTGGTTCAATGATTTTATCGGTGATGTACCAGCCTAATAAAATAATGAATAAACTTGAAGCCGAGGTAAACGCCCAGTTATTTAATGGGTTAATCGACATCGCGGGGTTAATAATTTGCGCCGCACTTTGGGTAAAGCTTTGCAGTAGTGGATCAATCCCCGACGGAATAAAGTTTGCACCAAAGCCACCACTGACTCCCGCAAATGCCGCCGCAATACCCGCCAATGGATGGCGCCCTGCTGCATAAAATATAACACCAGCTAACGGAATGACTAACACATAACCTGCATCGGTTGCTGTATGGCTGACGATGGCGACTAAAATAATTGACGGTGTTAAAAGTTTTTTAGGTGTCACCTTTAACATTAACTTAAGGCCAGTATTAATAAAGCCAGAATGTTCAGCAACCCCTACACCCAGCATGGCCACTAACACCACACCTAACGGTGCAAAACCGGTAAAAGTTTTTACCATTGATGATAAAAAGGTCGCTAACGAATCACTCGCCAACATATTATTAATAATAATGGCTTCACCGGTACGAGGGTCGATAGCGTCAAAAGTAACACCTGAGAACCACCACGACAGTAGCCAAATTAGTAACATGGCAAACAAAAAGATGATTGCCGGATCAGGCAGTTTATTTCCTACCCGCTCAACAAAATTTAAAAATCGCGCAACTATGCCCGAGGGCATTGCCACATCTTTATTATTATTCATTTCACTTGTTCCCTAGAGTTTAGTCAGTGGTACTTTAGCGTATCTAGGGAATGAGGTAAATTTTAAGTGAACAGAAAATACATTTTATAGGAACTAAATAGGCTCAATGCACAAAAAAACGGCACTATTGCCGTTTTTTTAAATAACTTTTTATTTAGTCTTTTAAGCGAGTGCTTTTACTTCTTCCCATAATCTTACTACTAGGGCTTTATCTTCTTCGTTAAGCTCACCATTGCGATA
Source organism: Pseudoalteromonas sp. SG41-2 (assembly GCF_014164535.1). Classification (NCBI taxonomy): domain Bacteria; kingdom Pseudomonadati; phylum Pseudomonadota; class Gammaproteobacteria; order Alteromonadales; family Pseudoalteromonadaceae; genus Pseudoalteromonas; species Pseudoalteromonas sp. SG41-2. The sequence continues at coordinate 86,828 of NZ_JACJFK010000015.1, forward strand.
CGCTTTCACTAAACTTTTTTCAACGGTTTCATTGAGCTCATCTATTTCAAGATTAAGCTCTTCAACTTGCGCATAGCCTACTGCTAAATCAAAATGGCCTCGTAAATAACCACCGGCAAATAACTCATCATCAGTGGCTTTGATCACTAAGTCATCAAAATACTGTTGGGCTGCGTCAATATAATTTACTAAACTCACTTCTACTTCTCCTGATTTTGCAGGGTCTTCTACCAATCAATCTTGATGGCCTACTGCATACATAATATGGTCGTTAAATCCGCAGGTTACACGAATATAACCGCTTAATTCATCATCCAGCTCACTATCGCCTGTATCGCAAATGAGCGGGCGGCCGTTTAAAGCCTGTAATTTAGTTTTGGTAGCCACCACAATAATATTATCCAGCCCTATCGCGCGAATAAGTGCTGGGCTTAACTGTTGATTGCCACGGCCAAAAATATGGCCTTGGCCACCAATTAGCGTGATCACTAATTTAGTGTCGCGCTGATGGGTCATCGCTAATAATTGTTCAGCTGTAAGATCTTGCGCAATTAAGCTTTGATCTGCAACTAAATCAACACCTAATAAGGTATTTTCAAGTCCCATTTCTTGCATAATAGCTGCAACTGTTGAGCCACTGCCCATTACATATAACGTATCTTCATCCATTTCACTGACGACATAGCCGGCAATATCAGCAAGTACCAGCTCGTCGGTTTCTTTACCGCCATTTTTTACCGCTTGTACATAACGTACTTCACTGGGTACTTGCATTTCACCATAACGTTTTGCTTTAACTGTGCCTTGACGAAACGCATCTTCGTCAATATCCATCACATCGGCATCGCCTAAGGTAACTAGTTCACCTTTGACCAGCATTTCGACTACCCGCCCTGCGGCCTTTGGCGTGATTGCATAAACCCCTGAATGAATTTTACAGCCTGCAGGAATGCCAAGTGCCGGTACGCTATCTTCAACCGCATGACAAATATTGCGCGCAGTGCCATCGCCACCAGCAAATAAAATTAAATCAACACCTAGCTGTTGCAATACCTTGGCTGCACGCTCAGTATCATCTGCACTACTGGGGTGCTCGCTTTGATACACAACTTCGGTATTAAAACCAAGATCTGTAGCGGTGCTTTCACCCATTGAGTGATTAACAGTATAAATTGTTATTTTATCTTGATAAGGCAATAACACCTCAAGCGCTGCTTTAGTGCGTAAATTAGCTTTTGGCTCAGCGCCAAGCGCCAGAGCTTTAGCCGCAACACCATCACTACCTTTGAGCGCCACACTGCCACCTAAACCAGCAACTGGGTTTACAATTAGTCCTAACTTAAACTGCATTACTTAACTCCTGAGGATGTTGCCATACAAACTGCCCGGCATTCAATGGCCATGGCGTATTGTAAAATTCGCTTAATGCTTTTAAAAGTGCAGTAGTCCGAGGATTAAAGCCTATTTTTAGTAACTGTAAAAGTTGCTTGTGTACTCGCGCCTGAAAATCAAAACGACAGGTTTGCTCACCATTTAAATTATCAACCGAAACATTAAACTCAAAACCTGTAGCAACACTCAACGCCCACTCGATTGCTTGCGGTTTTACTTCAACGGCTTCAAATTCTGCTTGCTGAGCTTTATCACGGCCATCTGGGCAATACCAATAACCGTAATCTTCGAGTAAACGACGTTTATCACCCGCCACTAGCCAATGAGCTATTTCGTGCAGTGCACTGGCATAAAAACCATGGGCAAACACAATTTGATGATACGGCGTTTTAACATCAGCGGGAATATAAATAGGCTCATGCTCACCTTTGACCAAGCGTGTATTATGGCTGTGGTAAAAAGTGCGTTCAAAAATAGATGTTAAATCGGCTATTTGATGCATAAAAGTCTGATTAATTCGCCTCGGTAAAATGCAACAAATGCACATTAAAATCGAGGCGAATTGTACGGGCTTTTAGCAAGAATGTAAAAGTTGATAACGACTAAGCAGCCATGCGTTATTGTCTTGCCTTTACTTTGCAAATTTAGCTAAGCCAAAAATATGTATTCGCTGCAATCTAGCTCCTTTTATTTACTGTTCAAGTAATAACCCTTATCCTCTTTACACTTACTATCCGAATTTAAGAATAAAATTATAAACCCATGTTCAAATTACTTTTTATAAAACGACCGAAGCTTTTAGTTGTTACTTTAATTACGCTGATAAGTATCCCCCTGCCCTCATTTGCAAAAAGTGTCAGCATCAATGTGTTTGCAATCCCTTCCAAGTCAATCATTAACTTAGTTGAGCAAACTAGTGATGCATTAAAAAAAGAAGGGATCATGAGTTTTTATGAAAAAGGTAAGCCAGTGCACGCTACTTTGTATTTAACTGACTTTGTTGAAGGCTCAGAAGAAGACATTAAACGTGCTGTAAAAAGTATCACCGAGCAACATCAAGAGTTTGCTATAACAGCGCAAGGTTTTAGTGTTACGCAAAGTAATTGGGCATTTATTAACTTACAGTATTCGCCTAAGCTGCAAAGGCTAGCAGATGAAGTAACAATGGCGATTGAGCCATTACGCGATACAAATGCCACAATCCCTAGCTGGGTTAAAAACTACCCCAACAAATTAACGGCATTTGAGCGCTATGGTAGCCCCAATGTATTTCAGAACTTTCAGCCGCATTTAACATTATTAGCTAACGAGAAAAGCCCTAAGCTCGTTATTTTAAATAAACAAATGCAAGCCCACCCGCCTGAAGCGCAGGGTAAAATAATCGGCATTGGGATTGGCATTTCAGACCCGTTTGGCCAACAGAAACAAGTGATTGCAGAATACTTTTTTAATAACGATAAAAACTAACTTATTTTTATCGTTATTGTTTTACTAAGTAGCGTTTCAGTAGACGGGTATTGCGGGTATTTGCTTTAAAGTAAGCGTCAAAAATATCACCGACAAGCGGAATTAGGCCACCAAAAAAATCAATCAACATATTTATTACGATACGTAATTTTATACGCTTACTAACTCCTAAGCGCTGGGCTTCAAATAGAATATAGCTAGATAAAATTAGCCCAGCTAGATCTCCAATACCAGGCAGAATACCGATCAGTGCCTCTACGCCAAACTTAAACCGAGTAAAAGGAATGCCAATACTGCTGTCGGTAAAGCGACTAAACCTTTCTAGCCGCTTTAATGTATCTTGGTGTGATAGCTTAATCTGTTCCATACGTCCTCATAACCTTATCGCTTGGCAAGTTACTTTAAGTAACATCAACCCCTGCTTCATCGCAAGCAACAATATCAGTTTCTTTTAGCGCTTCGGTGATCCACTGTTGTAATGTAGGGCAACTTAAAACATGCTGACAATAATGCTCCGCCAAAGCTGAAAGTGAAATTTGGTAGGTTTTTAACCTAAGTACTACAGGCGCATACATAGCATCTGCGATACTAAACTCACCAAACAACCACGCATTTGGGTAACTACGTTGTTGCTGGCTGAATATTTCATCAATGCGGCTAATGTCTTTTTTAGCCGCCGCAGATAACTCAATTAGGCGAGTTGCACGAATATTCATTGGCATTTCATTACGCAGCGCCATAAAGCCGGTATGCATTTCAGCGCTTAAACTGCGGGCTGTCGCTCGCTGCGCAGTATCAATAGGCCAAGCTGTATTTGATAAATAAGCATCATTGATGTATTCACAAATTGCCAATGAATCCCATACCTGCAAGTCGCCATCGACTAAGGCGGGTACTTTCTGTACTGCAAAACTGTTTTTAAGCGTTTCATAAAACTCAGGGGTGTCTAATACGAGTTGTTTCTCAGTAAAAATAACATTGAATTTACTCATTAAATACCATGCTCTAAGCGACCATGTCGAATAGTTTTTATTACCGATAAATAATTGCATTTGCGTTCCTTAGTAGTGTTTAATATCCCTAATATAGAGCAGTAGTAAATTAATTACTTACCAATAGTTTTTATACAATACATAAATAAAATTGATAGATGAGTTAAATATGGATTTAGACGCCCTACGTACTTTTTGCGCTTTTGTTGAAACGGGCAGCTTTACTCGCGCTGCTCAACAAGTATGCCGCACCCAATCGGCAGTGAGCATGCAAATGAAAAAGCTCGAACAAGAGCTGGGTAATCCATTATTTATCAGACAAGGCCGGCAGCTTGTACTATCGTCAAGTGGCGTTCACTTAGCCAGCTACGCAAAACAATTATTAGCACTGCATGATGAAGCCTATAAACAACTTAAAACCGGTGGTGGGCAAACTCGCGTGCGCTTAGCATGTCCTGACGATTATGCAGGCACAGTATTACCTAAAGTTGTGGCTTTATTACATAAACATATACCGCAACTTGATTTACAAATCAGTTGCGCGCCGACCAACCAGCTCAAAACACAACTAGATCAAGGCTTGCTAGACATGGTGATTGCGACGCGCTCGCCCAGCTCTGAAGAAGGTTATTTTTTAGAATCAAGCAAAGGTGTGTGGGTTAAAAGTGCCGAATTTAACTATCAATCCGCTATGACCCTGCCGGTTGCAATATTTCAACGAGATTGTAAATTTCATCAAGCGGCTATTGAAGGGTTACTAAAGGCTGAACGCCCATTTAACATTGTTGCTTGCTGCGGCTCGCTCAGTGCGCTCACAGCATTAGTAAAAGCCAATCTAGCCGTTGGTGTGATGGCTGAGGTAAGTAACACTCAGGAGCTGGTGACGGTTACTGACTCAACTCTGCCGCCCTTGCCCGTTATTGATATCGTACTATTACACGCAAACCACGCTCATAACCCGATAAAACGAGAGTTAGTAAAGCTAATAGCAGCAGATTATGCACTTACCTTGTGAATCTTGGGTTTTAAAGACTATCGCAGCCTTACTAAGGTGCGTTTTCGCTTTGGCTCAGTAAGATATAAAAGTTGCGTATTATCGTGTGAAGCATTAATTAACATATTACCTTTCTCGTTCGCGATATGGCGTATTTCTGAGTGAGCGCTTTGTAAATCAAACATATTAAGCTCATAACCATCTTCTTGCTCTAAGGTAATACTCAACGTTTGCTCATCGACCGCCAGACCAATAATATCACTATCATCTGCGTGCCATACTTGAGCAAAATTGCCATCTTGATCGAGTCGAAATACCTGTTTGTTATTTGAAAAATAAATCTGATCGTGTTTGTCTAAAGCCATTGCATAACAAGCCAGCCGCTCTCCTTGGCCAGTGAATGGCGATAAACTTAATGTTTGCATGTCTAATTTTGCTGGGTGAAATGTAACGCCATCGTCAGCGCGATATGAAACCAAGATCGCATCTTCATTATAAAACTTCTCTCTGAGATAAAACGAATGATGATGGTGGGCTATTTCTTGATAATCGCCACTTTTTAAATCAATTCGAAACAGTTTATCTTTGCTTGCGGTGATCACTTCTTCGCCATTTTTTGACCAAACAACCCCAAACAGTTCTTCATTATTAGGGTTTGCAAAAATCAGCGTTTGTTTACCTTGCTCATATAAAAATAGCTGTTTTAAACCAAAACGATGGGATTCAAAGACAAACTTAGTTGAATCAGGTGAGAATACCGGCAAAAAATCAACCGACGAGGTATCGACGAGCTTTTCATACTGCTGAGGTGTTGCACTAGTTGCACGCAAAATATCAACATCAATATTTACAAGCTCCATCAATATCTCCTCACCAGATGGCGTGAATGCAGCATCTCGAATAACTTGATAATTATTAAATTCGATATCAGTTGAGTTGCCCTGACGATCAATAAGTAATAGATTATTTGTGCTGCTTATCAGCAAGTATTCACCACTTGGGTGCCAACTAAGCCCCTGAATACCATCTTCAATAACGGCAATTGTTTTACTACTATTATCCGTTAAATTCAGTATTTCAATACGGTAGTTATTTTGTCCTGCTTCATAACCAAGCGCTAGTTGCGTTTGATCTGGCGACAACGCATGTAACTTTAACCAGTCTTGACCCATTGAGGCTTTGATTACCTGTTTTTGTTTAGTTTCTATATTGACGGTCGAAAGCTGCGTATCATTTTTATGTTTTCGTCGCTCAATAAAATAAACCTGATTGTTATTAGTCCATTGTAATTGCTGGCTGGTAACTAAATATTCTTTAAATTCCAGTACGTTGGCGTAATTTAAACTCGTTAGAGTTATCATGTCTAAATTAAAATACGCTAATTGGCTAACATCATTTTGTTTTTCTATAAAAGCCAATGCGCGATTATCCGCACTCCACCCTAGACTATAGTAGGTCGATGGGTGCTGGGATAATTGTACCTCTTTACCTGTCGTTAATTCTTTTAGCCAGATATGCTGATTATCATTGTCACCGCGAACAAATGCTAAATAATTGCCGTTATTAGATTGCGATTGAGAGGATTCATTGGCTTCATTTGATGTTACAGGCACCAACGCAGAGAAATCAGTTTTAACAACCTGCGTTGCAAATGCGAACCAACCACCAACCAAACATACAATTGTCACGGCGATAAAAGCCAACAACGGCCACTTTACACAGTGAGAACGTGTTTGTTCGTTAAGCTCAAGGCAATAACCCCGTTTCGGGTGGGTAATGATGAATTGTGGATTTTTAGAATCTTCATTTAATGCTTTCCTAAGCAGTGCAATATTGCGTTGCACATTACTTGGGCTAAACACTGAATTAGGCCACACAGCTGCAAAAATTTCTTCCTGGCTAACCACATTGCCCCTATGAGAGTACAAAAATTGGAGCACATCCATAACCTTAGGTTCGACAATTTGTACGCCTTCAGCTGAGGAAATTTTACCACGGCTAACATCGACGTCAAAATTCCCGATTCGAAACCTACCCACTTACAACTCCAATAAATTCATACAAATCATAGATTAAGATTTTCTTAAGATAAACTCAAGGGTTATTACATTGCCGCATTAATTAGTTCAGTTAATGGTTAGGCACCATTTACTAAGTAATAAAAAAGATGCAACGGATATTATCGACATTCATTATTTTTGTGAGCGCGTTTCTACTCTTTCAAATTCAACCTATCTTATCGAAAGAGCTACTACCCGAGTTTGGCGGTGGCGCTTCGGTTTGGTCAACCAGCCTATTTTTTTATCAAAGCATGCTGTTACTCGGCTATTTATATGCTCATTTGTTAAGCCGTTATCAGCTCAAACGACAATTATTTATACACACATTGTTAGTGGCTGTATCGAGCATCATTACTTTTAACACAATTGAAGTCAGTCTATTTTTATCACTAACACCAGCGTGGTCAGTGATTGCTAAATTGTTTTTACAGGTTGGCTTAGTCTTTATGTTACTAAGTGCCACCAGCGTACTATTGCAGCGCTGGTATATTGAATCGACCGCTATGACTGTACCTTATCAATGGTATTCGCTTTCGAATCTGGGTTCACTACTTGCTTTGCTGAGTTACCCATTTATTTTTGAAGTTTTATTTTCAATCGATGAGCAAAAGAGCTATTGGACAGTGGGGTTATTTGCATACTGCATACTGTTATTGTGCCTAATTTATGTATTATTTAGTAATGGCAGTATCGCTGATAAAGCTATTACTAAGTCAAAAACGACTTTGCTCGTCAAACCTAATTGGCTGTGGATTGTGTTCTCAGCAACCAGTTCAATGATGTTGATCGCGACAACTCAGATGATCAGCATCAACATCCCGCCTATGCCTCTGATATGGGCTTTACCATTGGTAATATATTTGCTGACCTTCAGTTATGCGTTTGCATCCGCAAAAAACTATAATCGCGCCCATTGGACGTACTTATTAATATTTAGCGCATTCGCAGGGCTGATGATGTTTTTCCTTGGCAGCCAATTTAATGCTTTAGCTCAACTGGTGATCTACAGCTTTATTTTATTCATTGTTTGTATGATCTGTCATGGTGAACTTCGAAAACTCGCGCCAGATGGCTCACTGCTTACTGTATTTTATTTATATATCGCTTTAGGAGGAGTGATCGGCAGTTTACTCAGTGCCTTAGTCGCACCGCTACTGTTTGAACAAATAACAGAATTCATTGTGGCGTTAGCTGTAGCGCTTTCATTATTTATATACACGCTACTCACCCAGACGACGAAAACGTCCTCTTGCTATAAAATAGCTTTACTAGCTACGCTGGTTATTTGGGGCACAGGATATAGCTATCTTTTTGTTAATTTTAATCAATACAACTTAGCGTCTGAGAGAAATTTTTACGGTTATGTCACTGTCAAAGACATTACAACGTCTGATCTTGCTGAACGACGCCTAATCGATGGCACAACGATTCATGGCTCACAGCCACTTAATAAACAAACTGAACTCACAAACAGCTATTACCATCACCATACTGGTATCGCTAAATCATTGTCAGCATTAAAAAAGCAACAAGATTTAAATATAGGTATTATTGGTTTAGGTGCTGGAGTTTTAGCAAAGTTTGGCGATAAGTTCGATAAAATCCGCTTTTATGAACTTAATCCTGCGGTTTACAACATGGCCATGAATTATTTTTCATATTTAACAGATAGCCCTGCACGTATTGATGTGGCTATTGGCGATGGCAGAATCACCTTAACTAAAGAGCAAAAAAATAATGCACCGTTAATGAATGCGTTAATTATTGATGCTTTTTCAAGTGATGTTATTCCTACCCATTTACTGACTGAGGAAGCTTTTCAGTTATATTGGCAGCGACTAACAAAAGGCGGCTTATTAATTATCCATATATCCAATAATCATATTGATTTGATGCCAGTGCTCCAAGCTCACAGTAAGCGCTTCGATAAATCTCTGATCAAATTTAACTATAGCGGTACGCAGTTAGGCTCACAATGGGTCGTAATGACGAATAACCAAGCATTTTTAAATTCGATAGCCATGACAGACTTATCACCGATAACACCTTATTCAACAGTACATTTGGCGCAATGGACAGATCAAAAACACAGCCTGATCCCGCTCCTGAAACTTTGATGTCTATCTTAAAATAACCACAACAAAAAAGCGCGATTAACATCGCGCTTTTAAATAATTCTAAATGCTTTTAACTAAACCCTAAACAGAGCCATTTATTGGCCCATGCTCATGATGAACATGCGGGTTTTGACCACGTTGACGTAGTAAATGATCCATTAAAGTAATGGCCATCATCGCCTCGGCAATCGGGATTGCACGAATGCCAACACATGGGTCGTGACGGCCTTTGGTGATCATTTCCACCGCTTCGTTTTCAGTGTTAATACTGTTGCCAGCAATGGTAATACTCGATGTCGGTTTGAGTGCAATTGACGCGATTATATCTTGCCCTGTAGAGATACCTGCAAGCACCCCACCGGCATGATTTGAGGTAAAGCCATCAGGGGTTAACTCATCACGATGCTCAGAGCCTTTTTGCTCAACCACATCAAAGCCGTCGCCAATTTCAACGCCTTTTACTGCGTTAATACTCATCAGTGAGTGGGCAAGTTCTGCATCAAGGCGGTCAAATACCGGCTCACCTAAACCAACAGGTACATTCTTAGCCACTACTTTTACCTTCGCGCCGACTGAGTCACCTTGTTTTTTAAGGTCGCGCATATAGTCGTCAAGCGCGTCTAACTTGCTTGCATCTGGGAAAAAGAAAAGATTATTTTCAACTTCATCCCAATCGTAATTTTCAGCTTTAATTGGCCCAAGTTGACTCAAACACGCACGTACTTCAATACCATGAAATTGCTTTAGATACTTTTTAGCAATAGCGCCTGCGGCAACACGAATAGCGGTTTCGCGAGCAGATGAACGGCCACCACCGCGATAATCGCGTAGGCCGTATTTATGCCAGTACGTGTAGTCACCATGACCTGGGCGAAATACGTCTTTAATTTTGCCATAATCTTGTGAACGTTGGTCGGTATTTTCAATTAATAAACCAATACTGGTGCCGGTGGTTTTACCTTCAAAAACACCCGCTAAAATTTTAATTTGATCGCTCTCACGGCGCTGCGTAGTGTAACGGCTTTGCCCTGGCTTACGACGATCTAAATCGATTTGTAAATCTGCCTCAGTGATTTCAAGACCTGCGGGCGTGCCATCCACAACACCGCCTAAGGCGACGCCGTGGCTTTCGCCAAAGGTGGACACTTTAAATAACTGCCCTATGCTATTACCTGCCATTAACTTTCCTCATTCCTAATGACTACTAAGTACCGAGCCTGAGGCTCGGCTTTGATTTTTGTGGTGATCAGTCTGCGAAATATGCAACGAGTTGTTTTTTGCTGATCATAAATACGCCAAATCCACCTTGCTCAAACTCAACCCATTCAAAAGGCGCATTTGGATAAAGGGCATCCATGTGTACCATAGAATTACCAACTTCGACAAATAACAAACCGTTATCAGTTAGATGATCGGCCGCTTCACTCAAAATAGTACGGGTTACATCAAGACCATCATGGCCTGATGCCAAGCCAAGCTCTGGCTCATGGTGGAACTCACGCGGTAAATCAGCCATATCTTCGGCGTCTACATACGGAGGGTTTGCCACGATCAGGTCATATTTCTGCCCTGGTACACCGCTGAATACGTCGGATTGAATAGGTAATACACGGTCACTTAACTGATAATCTGTGATATTGATATCAGCAACTTCGAGTGCTTCATAAGAAATATCAACGGCATCAACCTGCGCTTCTGCAAAAGTTTGTGCTAATGCAATCGCGATACAACCAGAACCGGTACATAAATCTAAAATACGATTTACCGATTCAGGCTCAGCTAGCCAAGGTGAAAAGCGATTATGTATTAACTCTGCAAAAGGTGAACGTGGGATCAATACGCGCTCATCGACATAAAATGGCATATTAGCAAACCATGCAATATTAGTCAGATAAGGTACTGGCGTGAAATCATTTATACGTTCTGCAATTAATCCCGCAAGGCGGTTTTTTTCGGTGCTAGTTAACCGGGCATGCATTAATTCTTTTGGTGCATCAATGGGTAAGCTTAACGCGGGCAGTAACAAGTTGACTGCTTCATCCCATGCGTTATCAGTTCCATGACCAAAGAAAATACCACTGCTGGCAAATTGACTCGTGGTCCACCGTAGCCAATCGTGTAACGTTGACAGTTCTGCTACAGCTTCATCTAAGGTTGCTTCTTCTATTAATAATTCGCTCATATTCGTTATCTACCTGCTGCTTTAGAAAATATCAATTCAATCGAGGCGCAATTAAGGCCCCATGATTGCCCTATTGTAACGCTTTTTTACACAGTTTTTACTCTGTTTTCACTCGATTTCTAGCGTTTTTTTGTTTAGACTGCCGCTATGAAAAAAGATCCTCTCTCAAACGCAGATATTAGCCCTGACGACATCGATATGTTTCGTCAAAGTATTAATGGTGCCCGTGTATTTAAACAAGACACGCATCGCTTTGCTAACAAACCTAAAATCTCACAAGCTAAGCTGTTTGCCCAGCAAAAAAAGCAACATCAGGCAGAATTTTTCTTTTCTGATGAATATGTGCCAGATATTGATACCAACGGAACGGTTAATTATGTGCAAGACGGTCAAGATCGTTTTTTAGCAAAGCAGTTACGCCGAGGTGACTTTGTACCTGATTTAACCCTTGATTTACATGGTTTAAATAAGGAGTTGGCAAAAGATGAACTCGCAGGACTGATCCATGAGTGCAAAAAGAAGCATTACTACTGTGCGTGTGTAGTACATGGTATTGGTGGACATATACTCAGACACAAAGTGCCGCAATATTTAGTACAGCATCCAGATGTCATAGCAATACACCAAGCGCCACTTGAATACGGTGGTAAAGGTGCGGTACTTATTTTAATAAACTTACCACAAAGTGATGAATTTAGACGCTAAGCGTTAACGTTATCCCTATTTCAAGGCAACAGTGCAGTGCATATTTTCTCTATCATCTTTCCGCTGATTTTCATTGTTGCGCTTGGTTTTAGTTGTTGTAAATTAAAGTTTTTTGAACAGCAACACATTGCAGGGCTAAGTAAGTTTACTTTTTACATTAGCCTGCCGGCATTTTTATTTTTAAATATGTCGCAAATCGATTTACAGCAAAGTATTAGTTTATCGGCCTTTCTGAGTTTTTATATTCCTGTACTGAGCGTATTTGCCTTAGGTATTTTGGTTGACCGCTTTTATTTAGCTAAGCAAAAAAATTATCAACAACACAGTGTATTTGGCTTAGCGTCGAGTTACTCAAACATGGTGTTGGTGGGCATTCCTATCATCATCGCATCCCTTGGCAAAGAAATGATCGCCATCGCTTTTATGATCATTACCTTTCATAGCACATTGCTGTTTGCACTTACCTATTTAATCGGCGCAAAGGGCAGCGAACACGCATTTTCATGGTCAAGTTTTGCTAAGAGCATGGTACTGAATCCGATTGTATTGAGCATCGGCTGCGGGCTAATATTAAATGTCAGCGGCATTGTTTTGTTTGATAATCTAGCAAAGAGTTTAGAGCTTTTAGCGACCCCCGCCATTGCCTGCGCGTTATTTGTATTAGGCGCCAACTTAGCGTTTTACAAAATTGCAGCTAACTGGCAACCCGCATTAATCGCCTCGTTAATGAAGATTTTTTTACTTCCTGCTGGGGTATTTTTAATCGGTGCATACGCATTTGAATTAGATAGAGAGATTTTGAACGTGTTAGTGCTATTAAGCGCTTCTCCTGTTGGTGTAAATGCTTACCTTATTGCCAGTCAAATAGGTCAACATCAGGTGACATTAGCCGGTGCAGTTGTACTGTCAACGGTTTTAAGTGTGATTAGCTTTAGTTTTTGGTTATCGGTATTGCTTTAACCTTTACAAACCGCCAGCTACATCAACAAAGCTACCTGTGGTAAACGATGCCTGCTCAGAGGCTAAAAAGTAAATTGCAGCGGCAACTTCCTCAGGTTGTCCACCTCGACCCAATGGCAGCTTGTCTTTAAGACGCTCCACCCGATTTACTTCACCACCGTCGCGGTGCATATCGGTGTAGATTAACCCTGGGCGCACTGAGTTAACACGAATACCTAACTTGGCTACTTCTTTGGCTAAACCAATGGTTAACGTGTCCATTGCTCCTTTAGATGCGGCATAATCAATATATTCATTTGGTGAACCGGTTTTAGCCGCTGCCGATGATACATTAACGATACTGCCGCCACTGGGCATTCGCTTAATCGCTTCTCGGGCACATAAAAAAGCGCTTGTTACATTGGTGGTTAGCACTTCATTTATACGCGAGGCTCCCATCTCAAGTAATGGCATTTGCGGTTTTAAAATACCCGCATTATTTATAAGCACATCTAATTTGCCAAATAACTCATCTACTTTTGTAAACAGGGTCAGCACTTGCGTTTCATCAGACACATCGGCTTGCACTATTTCGGCTTTTACAGCAAAGCCGCGTGCTTGCTCTGCTATTTTTTCTGCGCTGTGTTGATCCGTTTTATAATTAATACAAACATCATAACCGTGACTAGCAAAATAAATTGCGGTTGCAGCACCAATTCCTCGGCTTGCTCCGGTTATAAGTACTACTGGGTTAGATTTCATTGTCTGTCCTTATCTATACAAAATAATATTACGCCACATAAACCAATTTAAATTGTTCACAAACTAAGGGCATCATATTACTACGTTCAAATTTAGTTTCGGCAAGTTCCCGCTGATAATACGTCCAGTGCACTTTTCGCCAATAGTGAAGACTTTTATCTCCTTCACCTTCTAACGCCGCATATTCAGCGGTTATTTCGTTGTAAGGCACGATTGCGACATTCGTTGTTTCAATAATCCCTAAAGGCTCACCATGCCAGTTAGTGAAAATGGCTAAATCACCTACTTTGGGAAGCGCTTCTTTACTATGCTCAAACCAATAAAGTGATGTTGTAGTTGCTTGCTTTATGCCCTTTAAAACCAGTGCTGCACATTCATCGGCATCAATTTGATTATCACAAAAGTGCCAAACCGGGAGCTTTGTGATTGAACGACTGTAGGCGTAATTAAATTCATTTATAAGTCGTTCAATTGCTTGGGGGTTACTTGATTGCAGCAACAACTGAAATCTCAACTAACAAAGCATCGCGGGCCATTTTAGCTTCCACGCAGGCACGTGCGGGCGCATGACCTGCTGGTACCCACGCATCCCAAACCGCATTCATATCGGCAAAGTAATCCATGCTTTTTACATAAATAGTGGCGCTGAGCATATGCTCTTTTGAACTTCCCGCCTCATTTAAAAGTAACTCAACTTTATCAAGCATAGTTTGCGTTTGTTCGGTGATGCCCTGCTCTGCGTCAGCACATACTTGGCCACATAAGTACACCGTACCATTGTGCTTAACGATACGACTCATGCGAGTTGCGGTTTGAATACGTTCAATTGTCATAAAATTGTCTTTGCTAAATTAGTGTGTCGCTAATTTAGCAAATTTAAAAAGGAACGCAAGGTTTGGGTATGAGGCTAAACTGCTACGTTATTAGGTGCATGAATACTGAGGTATTGGCTTTTATGGCGACTTTCATCGTAACTCAATACGGCAACCGCTCCAGTGTTAAATATCGGCATATTCCCAGCACTCAATTGGTCAACTAAATAACTAACTATTGGCATGTGAGCTACGACCAACCAGGTATCGCATTGTGGATGCATCGCGATGAGAGTTTCTAGATAATCGGCGGCAATTTGTGGATTGCCTTCAGGGATTATATCGCTGCAAGTTTCTTCGAATAAAAAAGCGTTATGCTTTTTTACTCCTTCAGCTGTTTGCTGAGCACGAATGTAAGGGCTTACTAACAATGCCGTTGGGGTATGTGTTGCTTGCAACCATAAACCCATTTTTTCGGCCTGTTGTTGGCCAACCGAGGTCAAATTTCTACTTGCATCGTCAGCTTGCATCGGTGTTGCTTCGCCGTGGCGCATTATTAAGATTGTTTTCATAAAAAATCAACCGATTAAAGAATATAAAACAGTAGCCAGTTTGCCTGTTTGTCCGCTATATTAAAACAACGTCACACATTTCGCTTATGATATTCAGGTAAAAATCGCCAAGCAATTTAATCGCAGCCCTGAAGTTATCATTGTTGTTAACGAGTAAACTTAACGTTTCAGGAGCATCATTTGAATATCAGCCGCAATGATAACAGAACATACCGTGCCCTCACACTGGACAATGGTCTAAAAGTCCTGTTAGTGCAAGATAAAGATTCAACTAAAGCCGCTGCATCGATGGCCGTGAATGCTGGTCACTTTGACGATCCTGTTGATAGACAAGGGCTCGCGCACTTTTTAGAGCATATGCTTTTTTTAGGCACAGACCAATTTCCGGAATCCGGCGGGTTTGGTAATTTTGTTTCCCAATCCGGTGGCAACACCAACGCATGGACCGGCACCGAGCACACGTGTTATTTCTTCGATATTAACAATCAAGAGTTTGCACAAGCACTGAGCCAATTTAGCCGGTTTTTTATTGCACCTTCTCTCAACCCTGGCGAAACTGAAAAAGAACGTAATGCCATTGATGCAGAGTTTAAATTAAAAATAAAAGACGATGGCCGACGCATCTATCAAGCACACAAAGAAACCGTTAATCCTGCTCATCCATTTGCTAAATTTTCAGTGGGTAATCAGCAAACCCTAGCGGATCGTAATGGCTGTGTAAGCAAAGAATTGCGAGATTTTTTTAACACCCATTATCAAGCCCAGTGGATGAGCTTAGTGGTCTGCGCTGATGCAGAAATTGACACTATGGTGCAATGGGTAACTACATTATTTAATGATATTAAAGGTCAGCAGCAACCAAAACCAGTCATTGAGGCATCACTTTATCGCGCGCAAGATCTTTGCAAAGTACTGCATATAGAACCGCATAAGCATATGCAAAAACTCATAGTAAGTTTTGCGATGCCTAATATTGATGATTTTTATCGCCATAAAACCGTTAGTTTTATTGCGCATTTATTAGGGTATGAAGGGCAAGGGTCGCTTTACTCTATTTTAAAAGCGCAAGGTTGGATCAATGCCCTCTCTGCTGGAGGTGGCATTAACGGTAGCAACTTTAAAGATTTTAATATCAGCATGGCACTGACCGATGAAGGAATTGAATACTATGAAGACATCGTTGAAATGGTGTTTGAATATATTTGTTTAATTAATCAAAACATCGATAAATTACCGCGCTTATATCAAGATAAAAAAAATCTATTGCAAATCGCCTTTGATAACCAAGAAAAAGCCCGCTTAATCGATTGGGTCAGTAATTTAAGCATCAACATGCAACACTACGATGAAGCCAATTATGTGCAAGGTGACTATCTCATGGATGGTTTTAATCAAACGGCTCATGAAACTGCAATGCAATGGTTAACGCCGCATAATATGCGCTTGGTGTTGATCCATCCTGATGTTGAACCTGAGCATACCACTCAGTGGTATCACACGCCCTATCGGATCGAAAGTATTTCTAGCTGTTGGCTGGAAGCGCTGTGCGAAATTAATACTCCACTACCAGAAATGCTATTACCTACAGCAAACCCTTATTTAACCAAAGAAGTGTCATTGTATGACGTTGAGCAGCCACAAAATCACCCACAACTATTAGTAAAAGAACCTGGCTTTGATTTTTGGTTTAAACAAGACAACACTTTTCGAGTTGCCAAGGGGCACTTTTATTTGGCGATGGATTCTGACTTTGCTGTTAAAGATATCAAACACATGGCACTTACTCGTCTATTTGCAGACTTATTTATGGATAGTGTTGCAGAACAATTTTACCCGGCAGAGTTAGCTGGTTTAAGTTATCACTTAACCTCACATCAAGGTGGTTTAACCCTGCACACTGCGGGACTCTCATCGAGCCAATTAGAATTAGTTGATGAATTACTTGAAGCTTTATTCAATGTCGATATTTGCGCTAAACGTTTTGCCGAGTATAAAAAACAGTTAGTCCGTCATTGGCGTAACAGCAATCAAAATAAACCCGTTGGTGAATTATTTAGCGTGCTGGGTGCAAAAATAATGCCGTGGAATCCAGAACCAGAGCAGCTTGCTGTGGCACTTAAAGATACCAGCTTTCATCAGTTTAATTGTTTTCGCCGCGAGTTTTTTAATGCCTTGCATGTAGAGTCATTTTTGCACGGTAATTGGCGAGAAAGTGATGCAATTGAGTTTCAAAAAAAGATTGCTCACCACTTAGCTAAATCAGCAACGATTGAAGATCTAACCCGTCCGTTATTTGAAATAGACAAAATAACCCGCTCGCAACTGACCCTAAATTGTAGCGATCATGCGATGGTTATTTATTACCAAGCACAAACCGATGACGTTGTTGAAAAAGTAAAAATGATGGCGCTAAACCATCTTATTAATCAAGATTACTTTAATGAACTTCGTACCAAACAACAGTTAGGCTACCTAGTGGGCGCAGGTTATGCGCCCTTTAATACTCGTGCGGGCATCGCCTTCTACGTGCAGTCACCTAACTACAGTGCAACCGCGATTTTTGAGCGTCATAATGCGTTTCTTGAGCAATTCCTTGCTTCATTAGAGCAATTAAATGAAGAGCAATGGCAGCAACAAAAACATGGCTTAACCACCCACATCGCCGAAAAAGATAAAAACCTCCGGCTGCGTTCACAACGCTTGTGGCTTGCCATTGGTAATCAAGATCATCACTTTCATATGCAACAAAAATTGTTAGAAGCATTGGAAAACCTTAGTCTTGCACAGATAGTTACTTATATTCGCGAGACATTTGCAGAACATAGACCAAGATATGAGCTACTAAGCGTACCTAAAATAAACAAAACGACAAAAAAGCTGATTTCTTCTCATTCTCTTTGACACAACACCGTGCTTCAATTAGATTATCAAGTGCAAAATACAGAAGTGCCCTATGATAATAATAAAAATAATATTCAACACATTCATATTCGCCTCATTATTACTCTGCTTTAGCCCATTGGGCTATAGCGAGCAATTAGTCGATCAGCAAACTTTAATGCTTTATTTACCGAGTGCATTTGTTACGTTAGTGCTGCCTTACTTATTATTCACAATCTACAAATTACGCCGCTCACGACGCCAATTATGTATTTCTGAACGGCGTTTAAAAAGCACGGTTGAAGGCAGTGGTGACACACTTTGGGATTGGAATATCAAAACTGGTGAAGTACTGCGCATTAACGATAAATACATGATGGATAGAAATACCATCATTGATGTTCCACCTAATAAAGCCCTTATTCACCCTAATGATATAGCGCAAGTTGAATTACTGTTAAAGCAACACTTTGCGGAGCAAACCGCTTTCTTTGAAGCCAGCTATCGCATTAAAGATAGCTTTGATCGCTGGCATTGGGTACTCGACAGAGGCAAAATCATTGAAAAAGACACCAATTTAAACCCGCTAAGAATGACTGGCACGGTACGCGATATCACGCAATTAAAATCAACCGAGGCACGCCTTAACTTATTCGCTAAATGTGTTGAATCACTCACTGATGCATTAGCCATTTACGATAAAAACTTTAACCTGGTTGATCTTAATCCCAGCTTTTTATCGCAGTTTGGTGGGAACCGAGATAACTATTTAAACAAGCCATTTACCTTACCAGGTTACGAGCAAAGTTATATTGATGATATTAAAAATACTGTTCGTCTTACCGACCATTGGCAACAAGAAGTTAAACTGCGCAACAGTGAGCGAAAACTACTACCGATTGAAATCTCAATCGATGAAATTAAGAATGAACATAATCAAATTTGTAACTATGTCATTGTATATTCAGATTTAACCGAGCGTAAAAAAGCCGAATCACAACTACATAACTTATCAAATCGCGATCGTACAACTGGCTTACCTAACCGAAATCTATTTTTTACCGATCTTAAAAAGCTGGCAAAACAAGACAGCCACCATGCATTACTAGTATTTGATTTAGATAACTTTAAAAAAATTAATGACTCATTAGGGCATCAACTAGGCGACAGTTTACTGGCAAAACTAGCAATGCGGTTGAGTAAACTCACCCGTGAAAAAGATGTGTTTTACCGCTTAGGTGGCGATGAATTTGCCTTAGTTATGTCTGGCACTAACGATATTCATACCATTACCAGAATGGCAAAACAGTTTTTAGCCGCCATTGCCACGCCATTTAAAATGGCAGGTCACGAATTAGTGATCACTTCAAGTGTCGGCATTGTGTTATTCCCAGAAGATGGCAATACCCCAGAACTACTGCTTAAAAATGCCGATACTGCGATGTACCATGCGAAAAAGAAAGGTAATAGCTACTTATTCTTTAACGACACCATGAACCGCCAAGCAGTAAAACGCCTGCAAATTGAAAACTTAATGCGATTTGGTTTAAAAGAAGATCATTTTGAAGTTTACTACCAACCAAAAATGAATATCCGCACCGGTAAATTCACTGGAATGGAAGCCTTGGTGCGTTTTATTACTCCGAAAAAAGGCATTATTAGTCCTGGCGTGTTCATTCCCATCGCAGAAGAAACCGGGCAAATCATCGAAATTGGTGAAGTGGTACTTCATAAAGCATGCCGTGATGTTAAAGCCTGGCTGGATGCTGGCTTATTTAATGGCCGAGTTGCGGTAAACTTGTCTGCTAAACAATTTAGCCTACCGGATCTAACTACTCGTATTGATGTGATTTTACAAAATCACGCCTTACCATCGTACTTTTTAGAGCTTGAAATTACCGAAGGCACGGTAATGGACGACCCGCAAGATGCGATTGCCATTATGCGATCCCTCAGTGCCCGCGGTATTCATTTAGCCATGGATGACTTTGGCACTGGCTACTCATCACTTGCATATTTAAAGCAGTTTCCACTTAATACCCTAAAAGTTGATAAAGCGTTTATTGATGATATGCAAACAGAGCGAGGCCGTAATATGGTTGACTCAATAGTTACTATTGCACATAACTTAGACTTACATGTGGTGGCTGAAGGGGTTGAGCAAGCAGAGCAAATTGCAATCTTAAAAGAGCTTAATTGCGAAACGATGCAAGGCTACTACTATTCAAAACCTTTATCGCGAGCTGAATTTACAGAATTTTTGAAGAAACAACAAAACCAAGCGGCACTTAGTTTAGTACAACAGGCATAAATGACAGCCTATGGTCGCCATGTGCACGCTTGTATACCCACGCAGCGCACTAGTGCACGACGATAATGTAAGTTAAACAAGCACCATGCAACGGGGCCTAACAACCCTGCTAGCAGCAACCAGCGTTTAACTGGCATACCTTTTTTAATTGCCTGTGCATACATAACGACAATAGATACAACACTGATCAATAAATATTGCAAATTCACCACACCCATACCGCTTAAAATTAACCTGCAATGTACAATAATTAGTTCTTTATTTTCACTAATAAAATCAGAATATTTAATTCTTTCAGTAACAAGAATGATATACAAAAACTATTACTGTTGCTATTATCTACCCGTGTATTTGCGTGTGCAATACACATTTAAAGGATAATTAAATATTTCTAGGAGATATCATGTCAGAAAATACTTCAAATGTATACGAAGCACCAGCAGCAAACCTAACCAAAAATAATGAAAGCGGAGATAAACCTGTTTTAAATTTTGATCGTTTTTCGGCTTGGGGAGTGTTCTTTTTAGCCGTCATTACTTTTGGAATTTATGGTGTATATTGGCTAATAAGCAGAACCAATAAAGCCAATGCATTAGCAACTAAACAAATTAGCCAAGGATTGATATATGGTTATTTAGCTTTATACGTTGCGAATTTAATTCTCTCTATAACCGAAGTACTACCAGTGTTGTCAATTATTATTTCGCTAGCTTCTATCGTGGTCGGATTAATCTTTATTTTTTCGTTACGTTCTTCTATTTCAGAACTAATCAATAAAGGTAGTAGTGAACCCGTTAAGCTCAATGGCGTTTTAACCTTCTTCTTTAATATAATTTACTTCCAATACAAAATTAACGAAGCAATTGATCAACAGAAATAAAAAGTAAAAAGGCATTATTTTAATGCCTTTTTCATCTCAACCTGTTTCTAAAGCACTCCTGAGTGCTTTACATTCAAATATGTATTTAGCACATTAGGAAGTAACTTTTGTGGTTGTGTATCAATTGCGATAACGCCTTCTTTTTTAAGCCTTGCCATATTAGCTTTATGCGTATTTAATAAATCTAATGCAGCACAATAGGTCATAGCTTCATCATAATTCTCTATTGGCTCTGCAAGTACTTCTGTCAATGCATGATTAGAGAGGTTAATAACTGCAACAAGGTGATGCTTTTGCAATAACTTTATAGCTGGAAGCACCTCATCTAAGCTTTGATCATCAAATGTCGTAACAAGTAATACTAAAGAACGCTTACTTCTTTTTGCGATTAATTGATTAGCTGCAACAAGGTAATCGCTGATACTTTGGTCAGGGTACAGATCATAAAAATGATTCATCACACGCGATACATTCTGTGCACCTTTAACATTAGGTAACCAGCGAATATCATGATTAAAACTTTGCATGCTAAACCAATCCCCTTGTTTGAGTACTGTATGAGCAAGTAAGAGCAAAGCATTTAATGCGTGATCAAAGTGAGTACCCGATATGGTATCTATATTCATCTTCTTCGATGCATCAAGCATTACAACAACATGCTGATTTTGTTCTTCTTGGTACTCTTTAGAAATTAGTTTGCGACGTTTACTTGTAGCCTGCCAGTCTATCTGTTTAATACTGTCACCTTGTCGGTATTCCCTAAGTTGATGGAATTCAATACCATCACCTCGTTTTTTTGTCAGTTTTAAACCACTTATTGGTGTGTTTGTCACCCCATTAAGCGCTTGATTTTGAGCTACTCGACTAAAATCTGGGTAAACTTTTAACGCTAAATCTTGAGGTATTATCCAATTTGCCTGCCACAGCTTTAACCGTGAACTAATTCTAAGCTCAACGGCAGCCAATTGCGCATCTCCGCGTTGATGTGCGCACATACTCCATTGTAAACGGGCTTGCTCATTTTCTGCCAGAGTTACGCTGGTATATAATTCAGATAGCTCAATCGCATTGCTTAGGTGCAAACTTATATCAGTAATTAATAATTGCTCTGAGGTATTTTTAATACTTAGTTTAACTGGTTGCCAACGTCCCAATGACATGTTTTGATTGGTGTTTACCTCAATACTTAATTTATGTTTGAAGCGAGTAGGCAAATAATCTAATAACGCTAGTACAAGCAGTCCAGCAATGAGTACTGTAGTTAATAAACTCGCTGTCTCAGTAAAGATTAATATGGGTAACAGCAAAACTAATGCGCAAACCAGCTGCAACAAACGCTTTGCTGGTCGTAACTTAGTGCGGATCATGATCTAGGCGCTTCAACACTGGCTAGTATTGCTGAAATCACTTCATTAAAAGACACCCCTTCTAACTCTAGATCGGCTGAAAGTATCAAGCGGTGGCGTAAAATATTAGGTACCACTAGCTTAACGTCATCAGGGGTAACAAAATCTCGGCCATTCATCAATGCCATTACTTTTGCTGCTTTAATAATGTTGATTGATGCTCGTAGTCCTGCACCATGTAATACTCCTTGCCATGTTCGCGAACTACGAACTAACTCCACCGCATAATTATAAATCTTTTCATCTACTAAAATGTCAGCACATAATTGCTTAATCTGAGCAATATTACTGACGCTTAATACTGCCGGCAATTGGCTAACTTCTGACTCATTCGAAACAACTTTGGTGTTGAGCTTTAATAATTCAACCTCGGCCTCTAATGATGGAAAACCCAATTCAATTTTCATCATAAAACGGTCTAACTCAGCTTCAGGTAATGGATAAGTCCCCTCTTGATCAAGCGGATTTTGCGTTGCAAGTACCATAAACGGTGAGCCAATAGATAAGGTTTCGCCATCAATGGTAATTTGTTGTTCTTGCATTACTTCCAATAAAGCTGACTGAGTTTTAGCAGGTGCTCGGTTGATTTCATCAGCAAGCAAAATATTGGTAAATGCTGGGCCTTTTTTTATATTGAAATCGCCAGACTTCATATCATACATACTGTGTCCTACAACATCAGATGGCATTAAATCGGGTGTAAATTGCACTCGTGAAAACGACACACTTAAGCTTTTCGCTAATGCTCTTACAAGTAAAGTTTTGCCAAGGCCCGGTACTCCCTCAAGTAATACATGACCTCCTGCAAATAACACAGTTAACACATCTTCAATAATGGCATCTTGTCCAACTAACACACGGGAGATATTATCCTTAACTTGCTTAACTGCTTGCGCCGCATCCGTTAAGCTTATTTGTCCTGTTGCAAATTCGGTGCTCATAGGGCATTCCTTAATTGTTTAAATAGTTTGATATACTCTGTTCGTTGTTGCTGAGATTCTGGCAATTCAACACTTAGAAGCTCAGCTACCTGTTGCTTATCAAAATGCACTAAGTTGGCGATTATCTCTGCTTGGCGAACTTCGGTTAGTGATTTGAAGTGAGGGATCCTAGTTTCTACTTTGGCGTTAAAATCTTTTTTTAATGCAGTAAACAAGCGTTGCTCAAAACCGTGCTTTATATAAAAATTAACAATCGCTCGAATGTGGTGTTTAAAGCCTACGGTTAAAATTAAATCAGGCGCATAAGCGCGACCAATACGACTACTAATATGCCAAATAAATAATAACATCAATAGCATCACACAGATCACCCACTGCCAGCTCCATTGCCATAACTTAGCAAACCAATTAGGGTAACTTAAATAAGGAACATAAGTTATTACATCAACCCCCTGACTCAACCAAACCAGTAAACTGCCATGATCTAAATGGCGCAACTGATAGTTTGTAAAGGGAGCTAGAGACGGCATCACAATAATACGGCCATCACCAAATTTAAAATCACACATGATAACTTGATCATCACTATTTTTGGTGGCTATACCTGGGCAGTTTTCAATTTCAAATGCCTGACTCAATTCTAAATCCAGTTGGGTATTTTCATTGAGCGTTAACACGCTATTTTTCTGCCCCTCTTTTACCATCACAAAATGATTTTCAAAAATCCCTTCACTCGTGTTTACACTAATCCCAAGATCTTGAAAGGTAAAAGTATTGTCTAAACCAAGTTCATCCCTTTGCTTATTTAATATATAAACAAGACGCCCACCTTCACTCACCCATTGGGACAATTGCTGATCAAGTGTGTGCGAATTACTAAGCGCCGCTTCATCGACAATTAACATACTGCGGTGATCAATAATAAGTGGTTGTTGATTATTGTTATCTAATTGCTTTTCTTTTTTCCATAGCACCCCATGTTCAGCTAATAATCTCTGCGCCATTGTGAAATTATCTTTGCTAACTTCGGAGTGAAAACCTATTTCAATCTCTTCTTTTTGCCAGTCAGCTGACAACAACGCTGAGCCAATAAAAAAAACTAACACACAGCACAAAAAAACCACCACAAACTTAAGCTTCATTTATTTGCTCCTTGTTTGCTGATGCCATAGCCTCTATTTGTGCTATTAATACGTTAAAATCAAAATTAAGTGATTGATGGCCCCAAGCCACTTTTACCCAAGCAGAAAAAAGTTGAGTAAAAACATCTTTGCTTTGCTCAGTGACTTTTGCATCAATTGCTGATTTACACTCTGTTTCAGTCATCGAACGGTGTAATTTTACTTGATGAGTGCTCTGCGCCCAGCGAAGCGAAAAATGCAGTAAATAAGCAAGCGCTAGACGCTGATTATTCTCATGATATGCTGACCTTGCTGCTGCAATTAAATCCTCAGGTAAGTCTTGCGGTTTAATATCAGCAAACATGGTTGGGATTATATGTTCTCGATGCTGATTTTTTTGTCTTTTCGGTAATTCTAGTGCTAAGAAGAAGCCACGCTTTTTAACTAATAAATACACCAACCACAACACAAATAAAACAATTAGCAACCAAATAAAATAACTAAGAAAATTGCCTAAGCTCTTGAAAAAATTAGCAAGCCAACGATAATCACCATCCGCTGAAGAGTCCTTTTCTAAATCAAAATTTGGTACCCAAGTGGTTTTCTTTTCGATAACATCATCCTGCGCATAAAGTGTAGAAACTTGCTCTTTTATAATTAACTTATCTATTGGCTCTGCCATTGACTTACTCGGCACAGCAAACAAACAGCAAGCAAAAAACAAGCAAGCACTTGATAATAAAGTATTTAATCTGGCCCGCATATTTTTAAAGGTTAGCTCAATGTCCCAGCCTTCTAAATCTATACGGCGGTGCAAGTAGGCCATAAAACCTCCGGTGACAAATAATGGTGCGACTAAAGCGACACTGATCACATACACACTATTAAATGCAATTTCCATCCACAAAGGGCTTTCTAATATTTGATACAATGGCTCTTCAAGTGACAACGACGTTGGAATAAGGGTAAAAATAATCGCAGAAATACCGATCATTAAGATAAACTCAAAATGTACGCAAAACATCATCCAAAGCGTTTGTTTGGGCTTTGATGTTGCAAACAGCACCTGTTTTCGCATTTCTTTACGACGGCCATCTAGCCTTTCTAACTGTGTTACAGGTGCTAAAAAAGCTCTGTTAGGGCTCAGTCGATAAAGCGTCATATTGATGAATATGTCACCCGCTTGCAGCTTCAGGATTGATTTTAAACTACTCGAAATGGTTGCCTGTTGATTAAACACTACTTTTGACATGTAGTCTAAAATTGGCCGTTCAAATAACGGTTTTAAAAACCATACAATAAAGGCGCTCCATGACCAACCAAACAATACACCGGCAAGGATGAACACTGGCACAGCTAAACAAATATACAAACTAAATAACGGTAAAAAATGTTGTTTAGTAAGTAATACCGTCAAATCAAACGTTTCATAGGCGCCGCGTTTTCGAGGATTAAAGCTAAGACGATTAAGTTCCATAGCGCATACCTCTATACAATCGATAAATTACATATGTCCAACAAACAGTACCTACGACGAATTTAATTTCATGAGCAATGGCACGGGGCGACCAAAATGCTTCAATAAAGGCAGCTAAAACTAACATAACAAAAGCACCAACAATTAATGGTAGTGCTGTTTGAGCCGCTTTTTTCATAGCATAACTGCGTGTAAATTGGCTTGGGTTTAATAACGCGTAGCCAATCTGACATCCCGCGGCAGAGGCAATAATAATCGCTGTTAATTCAAACGAACCGTGAGTAATAACAAACGAGAAAAATGTTTTTTCAAAACCAACATTGACAATATGCGCACCAATGGCGCCGAAATAAAAACTATTAAATAGCAAAAAGAATACAGCACCGAAACAAAGTAAAACTCCCCCTGCAAACATTTGAAAGGCAATACCAATGTTGTTATATATATAGACACCAAACATTAATATATCTTTGTCAGGAGCACGAGTCTCCGTTTGAACAGCTCCAGTTGGGTTATACATTTTTTCAATTTCAAGCACCGTACTTTGACCTAAAAAAGTATAAACGGCATCTGGATAAAGGGTGACCCAAATAAAAGCAATAACCGCCAACCCCCAAAATGCCAACAAATTAGCGCCTAACATGAAACGGTTTTCGTACAAAGCACGAGGAAAAGCAGTGCGGGCTATTTGCCAAATTTCTGAAAATTGGTTTTTGCGGGATAAATACAGTGTTTTTTGACCCTGTTGTACCAGCTGATTTAGCTGCTGAATTAGTAAAGGACTGTACTGCCTACTTCTTGCGATGGCTAAATCGTTGCAAATTTTTCGATATAATTTAGGAAAGTCTTCAGGAAAAGTACTATTTAGTTCGCAATATGCTTGAAATTGTTGCCATATTTGGCTGTTTAAATTTACAAATTGAGTTTGCTTCATTGCTTACTCTCACTATTGGAGCGACCACTGTTGATATTATTCTGCCCAGCAAAATGCCTTGCGTAATTAAATAATGTTTCAACACTATCATTTTCTTCGATATTTAATGGCTTGGATAAAATATTTGCTATTTCTTGACGTCTTGCAGGAGAAAGTTCATGGGCACGCTCAGTAAAGTCTAAAACAGCTAATTGCTCTTCGGTACTAAACGCAATGCTAGGTACTTCAGCTGGCCCGTCTGGTAATAACTCCCGACTCATAGCGTCTTCTTCGTAAACTACGATAGTTCCTGCAGCCCAATCACCGATGCGTTTGAAACGGGGATTAAAACACATAACAATTAAACCAAGAAAATAACCAACAGGCAGCATATCTGCGGGGCGAATTAAGTTTCTTACAACAATTTGTGAAAAGGTTGGAGGTAAGCCATTATCTTGAACAACACGAATTTTTAGACGTTTTTTACCTGGGGTCTGGCCATTTTTAACTTCATAAAAGATGTTATACCCCCATGAAATTAAAAAATACATGACAAGTAAAATACCTTCCCCAAAATCGCCGAATAACATAAGCACAGTAGCGATAATGGCTATCAAAATTGTGCGAAGAATAAAATCGATGATGTAGGCGTAACTACGCGAAACCAATCCAGCGGATGTGATAGCTATATCCACACCTTCAGGTAATTTAACAAACGCCCTATTTTCCAATCCATGGTTTAGCATTACATTTACTACAAATTTGATGATTACATAAAGTTGAACGTATCGAAAGAAGTAACATTCAACCAAGGAAATGACGCGTTATAATGCGCGTTTTTGTGTTATTTTTCAATATTCCTTTAGTATAAAATGTTTAATCATGAAAAACATTAAGTAGCTGGACTTAACCGCTTCAGCCGTTTCACACATTTCTAGTTTACTTTTGAGGTATTTATAAACTCGGTAAAAATAACAAAACATAGAGGGGATTTAAGTGTGGAGGGGATTGATTATTCAATTTAGTTCAAGAGTTTTTTCTCACCCTGCTTTAAATAAAGAATATACCTACGAAGTCCATAAAACACCCAAGCTACTTAAATTAATCAAATAGCTTGGGGGTTTTATGGATTAATACTGCAAAAGACGTAAAGATTATTATTTTTCAGCACGGCCCATAAATTTATGCTCTGCGGTATTAATACGGATGCGGTCACCTGTAGAAATATGCTCCGGCACTTGAATGATCAAACCAGTTGATAATCGTGCAGGTTTAGAGCGAGCGCTCGCTGAAGCACCTTTAATTGAAGGGTCTGTTTCTTCAACCACAAGTTCAACACTTGATGGTAAATCTAATCCCACTGGTGCGCCATCAATTACAATGACATGCACGCCTTGGGTTTCTTCGTTGACGAATAAAATTTCTTCGCTGATCGCTTCTTTATTAAGATTATATGGCGTGTAATCTTCGTTATCCATAAATACGTATTCTTCGCCATCTAAATACGAGAACATTGCTTCACGACGAGTTAAATCAGCTAGTTTTAACATGTCGCTATCTTTGAATGTTTCATCTACTTTGCTACCAGTTACTACATCGTACAAGCGCATACGGTACAAACTTCCACCAGCACGGCCTTGTGGTACAGAACGAACAATATCTTTAACCACTAAAACGCGGCCATTAAACTCAATCGCAGTACCTTTTTTAACTTCACTTGCCTTTGGCATCAGTGTATTTCCTATAATTTATAAATCCCCAGAAACATACCACGAACTGGATTTTCTTCAATAAGAAAATATCACATACCGCTATTTTTCTCGTAGGGCCTGTATTTACTCATAAATTTTACCTATTAATCGATTTTTCATGACTAAACTACGAAAAAGCTGCTATGGTTAAACTACCAAAAATGACTTCAAGGACTGGATCATGGATCAGCACACTGCACATGAGTATTTAGCAAAAAAACCTCTGGTTATGGTTACCCAACCTTTCGGCCAAGAAGTTGATGTATATAAAGTAAACCATAAAATGTTTGCCACTTTATCGGTTGGCAACGAAGGGGAAACTGACGAAGACGGCAACCCTATTTGGTGGATGAATTTAAAATGCGACCCGGATGAAGCGCAATCACTTCGTGATATTTTTCCTTCAGTGATCCCGGGCTATCATATGAATAAACGGTTATGGAATACTGTTATTTTAGATGGCTCAATCCCGCAAGGTGAAATTGAACGTATGATTGATAATTCATTTAACTTAGTGGTTGCCAATATGCCGGAAAAAGATCGCAAAGCGATTGAAATTCATATGTAAGTCACAATTTTAATGTTGTACTGCGCAAGCTACTTGTTCAGTACAACTTAGCCTTACTCCGTACACGTTAGTAAAAAATGATGATCATCAAATAATACCCCACCAATTTCGTAAGCTGACGGTTCAACGCTAACTAACTTAAAGCCACATTTAGCCAACACTTTTTCTGAGCCTACATTCCCTTTTGTAACCACAGCAGTAAATTGTTGAATGTTAAACGCTGTCGTCGCCCATGTTAAAAATGCTTGTAGTGCTTCAGTTGCATAACCTTGACCATAAAACTCAGGCATTAACAGATAACCAACTTCGGGAGTGTTTGATGAGGATGTTGTAAGCCCTGTAACGCCCACTTTTTTGCCTGTTTTTATTTCAATGATCATCAAACACAAAGACTTATTGGCTGTAGGGTGCCCCGGCGCCAACCGCTGCATAAACTTACTACGTATTTGCGTATCAGAAGGCCTGTCAAAACATTTTTCAATAACGCATGGCTCATCATGCAAAGCTAGAAAAAACGACCAATCGTCTTGTTCAAGGAGTCTCAATTGTAATCTTGCAGTGCTGATGTTCATTATTCGTCTTTACGCGGTATCAGTTAGGGATGCCCCTGTTATAACAACAAAGCAAAATGATTTCAGCAACTAAATTTTTTAAATTCTAGGCATAAAAAAACGCACTTCAAACTATCCGTGCGTTTTTATAACTAGCAATTAAATACTATTTCACTTTATCATCGCTTGCATCGGCTGGGGGCGTGTCGGTTACCGATTCAGCTTCAGTAGCTGGCGCTGGCGGAACAATAACTTCTTGAGCCTCAACAGCTTCGACAGGTTCTACATCGGTAACGTCTTGCGTAGCCGCCACGGTTTGTTCTACCACAACTGCTTTACTTGGCTGTGCAGACTCAGGCTGATAAAAGCTTGCACCAGCATCAGCCATCGAAACTAAAGCTGCACACGGCGCAAATACCGGGTTAAAGTTAGCAAAAGTAGCCATTTCTGAGCTTACTTTGTTTGCGCCAAGTTTATCCATATAGCTAAATGGACCACCTAAAAATGGCGGGAAGCCAATACCAAAGATTGCGCCAATATCACCATCACGAGGACTGGCAATAATGCCTTCGTCTAAACAGCGGGCAGCTTCGTTAAGCATTTGTGCCACACAACGTTTAGCAATTTCGCTTTTATTTAAACGTGGTGATGGGCTCACGCCGAGTAATTCGTAAACTGATTCGTCTACTTTTTTAGCTTTCTTATCGTAAAGATAAAAACCACGGCCAGTCTTCCGGCCTAAGCGTTTGGCATCAATTAAACGTGAAAACGCATCGGGTGCTTTAAAACGATCACCGAGTTCTTTTTCAAGAATTGGCGCAATCTTAGAGCCGATATCAATACCGACTTCGTCTAATAGTGCTAATGGTCCAACAGGGAAACCAAACTCAACGAGTGCCGCATCAATCTTTTCAATTGGCTCACCTGCCAGTAATAAGTTAGCCGCTTCATTCACATAAGGCGCTAAAATACGGTTAACGTAAAAGCCTGCGCTATCTTTAACAACGATTGGTGTTTTACCTTGCTTACGGGCAAAATTTACAATCCGGGCGATAGTCTCTTCTGAGGTGCCTTCGTGTGGAATGATTTCAACCAATGGCATTTTCTCAACTGGTGAGAAATAATGTAAGCCAATTACATTCTCTGGACGGGCAGCTTCTGCCGCAATTTGTGAGATAGGCAATGATGACGTGTTACTAGCAAAAATTGTGTTTGCTTGGCATTCACGTTCTACATCTGCCACCATACCTTGCTTAAGGCTTAGGTCTTCAAATACCGCTTCAATCACTAAATCAATGTGTTTAAAACCACTGTAGTTAGTTGTACCAGTAATTCGGTTCATAGTTTGTTGCAGTTCAGCCTTAGATAAAATACGGCGCTTTTGCTTTTTATCTAAAATTTTATAGCTGTAATTCATGGCATTACTTATGCCCTGCTCTGCAACATCTTTGATACGAACTGGTACACCGGCTTTTACAGCACTAACATGGGCAATACCTGCGCCCATTAAACCACCGCCTAGTACGGCTGTTTTAGTGATTGCTGGAGCGTCGTCGTTGCGCCACTCTTTTTTCATTTCAGTGGTGGCAAAAAATATCCCACGTAATGACTTTGATTCGCTACTCATTACTAAAGTAGCAAAACCTTCCGCTTCTGTTTTATAAGCTTTTAGTTCATCCAGCTCAACACTTGCGCGTATTGCTTTGATAATAGCCAACGGCGCAGGATAATGACCACCGGTTTTTTTCAGTACATTTTCTTGTGCTTTTTTAAAGATGAAGTTTCGGCCAAACGGATTCGATTCTAATAATTGGCTAATACGATCAAGCTTAGGCTTGGCCGCTTTCGCTTTACCTTTTGAAGCAAATTCTTTTGCTACTTTTAGCAATACGGTCTGTGGTACACAATCATCTACCAAACCCGATTTTTTAGCTTGTTTAGCGCGAATTTGTTTACCTGTTAACGTCCACTCAAGGGCTTTTTGCAAACCAACCAGTTTAGGCAAGCGTTGCGTTCCACCACCACCGGGTAATAAACCAAGTTGTACTTCAGGTAAGCCTAGTTTAGTGATATCACTGTCTGTACATACGCGATAATCGCACGCCAAGGCAAATTCTAAACCACCACCCAATGCCGCACCATGAATGGCACTAACAGTTGGAAATGGCAGTTTTTTCATATCAAAAAATGCACGGTGGCATAATTCGCTGATCGCCAGTGCATCATCACGGCTTTGCACGTTATCAAGCATTTTTACATCAGCACCAGCAATAAAGTTATCGCTTTTACCACTAATGAATACCATGCCCTTCACTGACTGCTGTTTTGCGTCATCAAGCAAGGCTGTTAAATCATCTGCAAAAGTGTCGCGCAGGGTATTCATTTTTTCGCCCGGCACATCAATGGTGACAACGGCAATACCGCTATCATCAACGTCTAAATTAAATACTGACTGTGTCATTACGCACTCTCCAATACAAAGGCTGCACCTAAGCCACCTGCGGCACACGCAGTTGTTAGTGCTAAGCCACCGCCACGGCGGTTGAGTTCATGTAAACTTTGGGTGATAAGTCGTGCGCCGGTGGCTGCAAATGGATGACCATATGCAAGCGAACCGCCTAAAACGTTAAACTTATCCATGTTAATTTCACCAATCGCTTTGCTGCGACCGAGTTTTTCTTGCGCAAACTTATCTGAGGCAAACATTTTCATGTTCGCTAACGTTTGTGCTGCAAAGGCTTCGTGCATTTCAATTAAATCAAGATCGGCAAGCGTTATGCCAGCTCTCGCTAAGGCAACAGGCGTTGAATGAGCCGGCCCCATTAGCATGTCTTCATTCACACCAATGGCAGAGAATGCAAAGCTACGTACATAACCTAAAATGTTATAGCCTAATGCTTTGGCTTTACTTTCGCTCATCATTAATACCGCTGCTGCACCATCAGTTAGCGGTGTTGAGTTTGCCGCAGTGACTGAGCCATGCTGACGGTCAAACGCTGGTTTTAATTTAGCGTACCCTTCAACCGTTGAATTATGGCGAATATTATTATCTTGTTCGATAAAACTTTTATACGGCGGTAAATGTGCAGTCATCACTTCATCAGCAAGTTTACCATCTGCCCATGCTTGGCTAGCAAGAGTATGTGAACGATGAGCTAAGGCATCTTGATCTTCACGGCTAATACTGTGAGTTTTTGCCATCTGCTCGGCAGTTTGGCCCATAGATAAACCAGTTGAATATTCTGCAACCGCAGGCGGTACTGGTAATAAATCTTTTAAACGCAGCTTAGAGAATATTTTTAAGCGTTGCCCTAAGGTACGTGCTTTATTAAGATCAACAAGGCTACCTGCTAATTTTTTACTTACGCCGATTGGCAATACCGATGACGAGTCTGCACCACCAGCAATACCCACTTGCACCGAACCTGCCATGATTGATTCAGCCACATTAGCAATCGCCTGAAAACTAGTGGCACAAGCGCGTGATACGGAGTACGCATCAACAGATACTGGCATGCCAGTACCCAATACAATTTCGCGGGCAATGTTTGGCGCTTCTGGCATTTGTACTACTTGACCAAACACTAATTGATCAATTTCAGATTTATCAAAGTTAAGACGTTCAAGCATTTCGTTAACGACTAACTTCCCCATATCAAGGGCTGGTACATGATGAAATGCAGTTGC
Source organism: Pseudoalteromonas sp. SG41-2 (assembly GCF_014164535.1). Taxonomy (NCBI): domain Bacteria; kingdom Pseudomonadati; phylum Pseudomonadota; class Gammaproteobacteria; order Alteromonadales; family Pseudoalteromonadaceae; genus Pseudoalteromonas; species Pseudoalteromonas sp. SG41-2. The sequence continues at coordinate 120,308 of NZ_JACJFK010000015.1, forward strand.
TTGTTTAGCAAATGGCGTACGTAAACCACTGACGATGGCAATACGATCGCCCTTTGCTGTTTTTAGTATATTTTGCTCAGACATTAATGCTCTCCCGCTGACAGGTCTGACCTGTTTGTTTTCCTCGATTCTAAACAACCCGTGTGCTAAAGCCAATAGCGAAATTGAAAATAGTATAATTAGTTACCAACCATAGGCTTTTTTTAGCATATTTACAAAAAATACTGCGCTTTCTATGCTAGGGTAAAAATCGTTAAAAAATAACGAACTATTTTGAAAACTTGAGTCTAACACTTGTGTTATAAACTATTTACCCATATTACTAGTTAAGCTTTTATAAACCTTGCAAATCAGGACAGTTTTTTTACTATGGCCACTAACGTATTTTCACAATTAAAAACTTATTTAGATAGCCAAATTATTGGCCAGCCAGAATTAACGCAAGCACTACTTATTGCTATTTTAGCCGATGGTCACTTATTAGTAGAAGGCCCTCCAGGGCTTGCTAAAACTCGCGCAGTAAATGCATTAGCCAAAGGCGTTGAAGGCTCATTCCAACGCGTACAGTTTACCCCAGATCTATTACCTGCTGACGTAACCGGTACTGATATTTATCGCCAACAGACCAGCGAATTCGTTTTTGAAAAAGGCCCACTCTTTCATAACCTTATTTTAGCCGACGAAATTAACCGTGCCCCAGCTAAAGTGCAATCAGCCTTATTAGAAGCCATGGCTGAGCGCCAAGTCACGGTTGGTAAAAACACTTATCCGCTGTCGGATTTATTTATGGTGATGGCAACCCAAAATCCACTGGAGCAAGAAGGCACTTACCCGCTACCAGAGGCGCAATTAGACCGTTTCTTACTCCACCTAAGTATTGATTATCCAGGCGCCGAGCATGAGCTTGATATTTTACGCCTGACCCGTGGCGAAGCGTTGAGCGAGCATCAAGCACCAGCACAACAAATTAGTCAAAGCGATTTATTTGCCTCTCGCAAAGCAATTTTAGGGCTGTATTTAGCCGAGCCACTTGAGCAATATTTAGTGCAACTTATTATTGCAACGCGTGAAGGCGCAAAACTAGACGCCCAATTAGGCAGCTGGATTGAATATGGCGCAAGTCCGCGTGCCACCATCGCCTTAGATAAATGTGCCCGTGCTCATGCATGGTTACAAGGTCGTGACTTTGTTGCTCCAGATGATATTCAAGCTGTGTTACATAATGTTCTGCGCCATCGCATTATTTTAAGCTATGAAGCACAAGCCGATGGTATTACTAAAGATCAAGTCATTAGCCGTATTTTAGAACTTGTTGCCGTGCCATAAACCATGCAAAGCCAATTAGATAACCAACAGTGGCTCAGCCTAAGTCATAGCCATGGGGTCGACTTAGGCTTGAAAGAGCTGATGTATTATAAAGCGAAAGCTCGCTTATTAGAGCTTGCGCCAAAAGTTAAAATTAGAAATAGCCTGACCGGCCAATATCTCGCGCCTCATAAAGGCCGTGGTATGGAGTTTGCTGAAGTACGTCATTATCAACAAGGCGATGATATTCGCTCAATTGATTGGCGCGTTACAGCACGTACTGGCGAAACACACACTAAGTTGTTTCAAGAGGAAAAAGAACGGCCAGTGTTTGTGTTTACAGACTTTTCTAATTCAATGCTGTTTGGCTCAAAGCTATTACTTAAATCTGTGCAAGCGGCGCATATCAGTGCCTTGGTTGCGTGGTCAGCGTGCCAACGCGGCGATCGCATCGGTGGCATAGTGTTTAATCAACACGGTCATTTAGAGCTCAAGCCCAGCGCCCGCGAAAAAGCCGTGTTAAAACTATGCCACAATTTGTGTAATAACCACCAGCAAGCACTCGCGCAGATTGATGAGCCCGCAGACAATAAACTCAGTGATAACCTAAAACGTTTGAATCATTTAGCCAAGCCGGGCAGCTTAGTCTATTTAGTGTCTGATTTTAGCGCCCTTGATGATGCCAGTTTTAAACAACTCGAAATACTGAGTCGACATTGTGAACTGATCGGCTGCCATATTAGCGACCCATTTGAGCATCAGCTACCGGCGTTTAAACAAACAGTCACGGTGAGCGCCAACGGCAGTGACTTTGCGTTACCGCTGATGGATAAAAGTTTTCGTGATAAATTTGCTAAAACTGCTGAGCAAGCATTTACCACACGAATGCAACGCTTAACTAAATCGGGTCTTAATTTAATATCATTCAATGCAGCCACACCTCTTGAGCTGCAATTAGTGAGAAAGTAATATGCAAACCTCTCCATTAGCTGGCCTCCATGATGTGATTGTGCCAAGCCATGTTTCTTGGTGGCCTTTAGCACCTATTTGGTGGCTCATCATTGTCGTGTTACTCGTAACTGTAAGCTTTATAAGTTACCAGTTGTACCGGGCACGGCAGTTTAAAAAAGCCAAACGCCAAGCTATTTCCCTCAGTGAACAACACGCAGAAGATGCCCAACAACTACATATTTTAATTAAACGCCTGGTTTTACACTATTATCAGCAAAGTGCTGCATCACAAGGCACGAAACAATGGTGTATTACTCTAAATAAGCTGACCGGACAACAATTTACTGAACACGAACTGATGAGCCTTTATCAATCACAAAGCAATCAAACTGCGCTGGCACAGAAATTAAAACTCGCCATTGTGCAATTTAAATTAAAGGAGCCGCTGAATGTTTGAATTTAGCTGGCCTTGGTTATTTGTATTATTACCGCTGCCTTGGTTGTTGCGCTTATTTAAGCCTGTGCACAGTGAAGGCAATACCCGCTTACGCATTCCAAGCTTCGCCAAACACAATTTAGGCGCGCAAGTTGTCCAGCAACAGGCGCGTGGTATTAGTATATTTGAATGGTTGGTTTGGTTGCTTTTAGTCACCGCTTTAGCTAACCCAACCTGGCTTGATGAGCCAATTACCTTACCTAACGAAGGCCGCGATATCATGCTAGCTGTGGATTTGTCAGGATCAATGACCGAGCAAGATATGGCTTATCAGGGCCAATATGTTGACCGTTTAACTATGGTAAAAGCGGTATTAAGTGACTTTATTGAGCAACGTCAAGGCGATCGTTTAGGGCTGATTTTATTTGGTGATACGGCATTTTTACAAACACCACTAACGCGAGACGTTAAAACCGTAAGCCAAATGCTATCAGAAGCGCAAATAGGCTTGGTTGGCCGTGCCACCGCCATTGGCGATGCGCTGGGCTTATCAGTAAAACGTTTTGCCAGTAAAGATGAAAGCAATCGCATTGTGGTGTTATTAACAGATGGTCAAAACACCGCCGGTAACTTAGATCCTGAAGAAGCCTTACTGCTTGCCCGCGAAGAAGGCATTAAAGTGTATACCATCGGCGTAGGCTCTGATAATCCGCGTGGCTTTAGCTTATTTAATATGGGTGGCATGAGCGGAGGTAGTTTAGATGAAACCCTGCTAAAACGTATTGCCGAACAAACTGGCGGCCTTTATTTTCGCGCAAAAGACGTTGCCGGCTTACAACAAATTTATCAAGAACTTGATAAACTTGAGCCGATCAGCGCTGATGAGCAAACCTTTCGCCCACAAAGTGCGTTATTTTACTTCCCTTTATTAATTGCACTGACCTTGATTGGTCTGCGCGTTATGTTTATCAGTGCAAAAGCATTAAGACAGGAGGCCTAATGGACTTTGAATTTATCCGCCCGACCGTATTGTGGTTATTAGTTCCTGTGTGTTTAGTGTTTACTATTGCAATGATAAAGCACAAGAAAACCAGCCAAGGTGAATTAATAGCAGCTCACTTAGCAAAATTTGTGATCAACACCAACAGCCAAAAAAACACGCAACCCATGTGGCTAATTGCCCTCTTTGCAGTGTTAGCCGTTATTTTTAGCGCAGGGCCCAGTTTTGAAGAAAAACAAGTGCCGGTATTTCAAAGCAAAAATGCCCGTGTAATTGTGATGGATATGTCGCTATCGATGTACAGCACGGATATTGCGCCCAGTCGTTTAGTGCAAGCGCGCTTCAAAGCGCTGGATATGATCAAACTATTTAAAGAAGGCGATACTGCGTTAGTAGCCTATGCAGGCACTGCTTATACCATTTCGCCGCTAACCAATGATGCCGCCACGCTTGAAAACCTGATCCCAAGTTTAAGCCCAGATATCATGCCTGATAAAGGCTCCAACGTACTTGCTGGGCTTGATGCTGCAAAAGAGTTATTAACACAAGCCGGATACCTCGAAGGCGACATTATCTTAGTAACAGATGGTATTGAACAAAGTGAGCAACAAGATATCAGCCAATTTACAGACGCTAACCCTTATCGATTAAACATTTATGGTATCGGAACAGAGCAAGGCGCGCCAATTAAACTTCCTGAAGGTGGGTTTTTAAAAGATAGTTACGGGCAAATTGTGGTGCCCACCATCAACATCAGTATGCTTAATGGTCTAGCAAGAAACAGTGGCGGTAAATTTGCGACTTATCAACCGAGTGCCCGCGATATTCAAATTTTTGCTCCCAGTGCAAATAGTGAAATACTGAAAAATGAAAAACAAAGTCAAGCGCTCTGGCGTATTGATGCGGGGATTTATGGCTTGTTTATTTTACTGCCAATGATGCTGTGGATTTTTCGCCGAGGAGCTTTTGCAGCTGCATTTTTAGTGGTGAGCTTTTTACCGCAACACAATGCTTATGCAGTAGAGCTGCCTTCGGTCTTTAAAAATCAAGATCAACGTGCGCTGGACGCTTATCAACAAGGTGAATATGAGCAAGCTGCCACAGCAAATTCTAGTCAACTAAAAGGCGCTGCGCTTTACCAGCAAGGTAATTTTGATGCTGCATTGGCACAATTTAGCCAAGATAAAAGCGCCACTGGTTTATATAATTACGGTAATGCTCTAGCAAAGGCAGGCAAGCTCGACGAAGCAATTGTCGCCTATCAGCAAGCACAAGCTTTGCAAGACGACTTTACCCAAGCAAAAGAAAATCAGGCACTTGTTGAGCAATTGAAAAATCAACAGCAACAGCAGCAAAATCAACAAGGCCAAGACGGCGAACAAAACCAAGATCAAGACCAAAAAAGCCAAGATGGTGAACAAGGTCAAGATCAGCAAAATAAAGATAAGTCACAGCAAGGTGAGCAGCCAAATCAGGATCAGCAATCTCAACAAGGCGATGAATCTGAGCAAAGTGATGAACAGCAGACTGATGATAAACAGCAAGATGGCAAACCATCTGATCAACAAACTGATAAGCAAAACGATCCACAAATGGAGGCTGAACCTCAGCAAGGTGATAAAACTGATGAGCAACAGCAACAAGATGCGCAAACCGAGCCCAAAGATGACTCTGCAAACGATGATAAGCAGGCGCAGCCACAAATGACTCCTGAGCAACAGCAACAAGCTGAAGAAGCGGCAAAGCAACAAGCTGTGCAAGCGCAAACCGCAGAGCTTACCAACGAAGAAAAAGAGAAAGCGCAGCAGCTTAGTCAGTTATTGCGAAAAGTACCCGATGATCCCGCAATCCTGTTACGTAACAAAATGCAATTAGAAGCCCAAAAACGAAACAATCAACGCCGTCCACAAGGAGTCGAAAAATCATGGTAATGCGATTAATCTGTTGTTTATTGCTTATCAGCGCTATGCCCTCGTGGGCCGTTACGCAATTACAAGCCAGTGTTGATAAAAACCCGGTACTAGCGGGTGAATTTTTTATGCTCAATATCAGTGCAGATGACACCATAAAAAATGATCAACCTGATACCTCTGTCCTGTTAAAAGACTTCGTGGTTGGCCGCACCAGTGTCAGCACCCGCACAAACATCATTAATGGTAGTATTTCAAAAGAAACCACCTGGTCTATTAAACTTATGACCCGCACTGCCGGTGATTATACAATCCCAGCATTTAGTGTAGCAGGTGCCAGCTCTGCGCCCATTGCATTAAAAGTGGCTGAACGCAGTAAAGATGCGCAGCAAAACAACGATATTTTTATTAAAGCATCGCTTTCAAGTGACAGCCTATTTGTTCAAGAGGCAGGGCTTTACACGGTTAAGCTATATCTTGCCAAAGAGTTACTTGATGGTAATTTAAGTGCCCCTGCGATGCCCGATGCGCAGCTAAGTCAAATCGGCAAGCAGACTGAAAACTATGAACTTGTTGATGGTAAGCGTTACTTAGTGATCACTCGCGAGTATTTAGTACAGCCCCAAAAAAGTGGTAGTTACACGATTCAAGCACCAACTTTTCAAGGTCGAATTCGCCAAGACTATCGCCAATTAGATGTATCTGCACTGGGTGATAATGTCGATATTGAAATTAAACCGATACCAAGTGACTACCAAGGTGCATGGCTGCCTAGTGAATTAGTTAATTTAGATGAGCAATGGCAACCCGCTGACGACACAGTAGAAGTGGGTACACCTATTACGCGAACGCTGACCTTAACTGCACTTGGTATCACCAAAGAGCAACTACCTGATATTGAACTACCTGAAATCAAAGGTATTCGCAGTTACCCAGATGAAAAAGAAAATAATCATTTGGTTCGCGATGGTCGGGTAATATCACAACAAACAGCCTCGTACGCTTTGTTACCGCAGATGCCAGGCACTTATACACTGCCAGAGGTAAGCGTGCCTTGGTATAACACTAAGATTAACCGGATCAGTTATGCAACATTACCAGCTCGTACTATTACAGTAACACCTAGTAGCACAAGCACTCCAGCAGCCGTTGCTGCGCAGCCACTTACGCCATCACAAAGCGCTACAACAGATGCTGCAGCAATAAGTTATCAAGCAACACCGATAAATCAGTATCCGCTATGGTTAATTATTATCAGTGTGATTGGTTATTTATTATGGTTTATTACCTTGATTTTATGGTGGCGCAGTCAATCTCAGCGCAGCTTGATGCAAGCAAAGCCGACAGTAACCCATAGTGATTCATCAATTTCATTAGATGAATTAAAGAAACACGCTAAAAGCAATGATGTAAGTGCCTTTTATCAGGCGCTAAATCGTTACGCAATGCACTTAACAAAACAATCGAGCGGTGCAATAGACAAGCTTGAACAACTAGCTGATAATGCACAGCTTAGTCAACATATTGCTAAACTACGGGCTGCACTCTATAGTCCTAATGATACAGATGTTGATTTAATTGCGATTGTCGGCATGTTAGAAGAGCAACGTAAAGTACAAAAAAAATCACAACAAGCTGTATTAAAAGGACTTTATAAATAGAGTTTAAGTGACGGGGAGCAATCCCCGCGCTCAAATAGTAAATAACTTAAAATAAATAAAAAAGTGCTTATGCTTGGAAATGAAAACTCTAAAAGTCAGGTCTTAGTTGATATGGCAGAGAAAAAAACACGCTATGAAAAACTTGTTCATGTTTATCATAGCGAATTATATCGCTTTGCTTATTGGCTCTGCCGCGACCCTAATATTGCCGAAGATCTTGTCCAAGAAACATTTTTACGTGCTTGGCGATCTCTGGATTCATTATTAGATCAAAAAGCAGCTAAGCCATGGCTATTGACGATTTTACGCCGGGAAAATGCCCGTCGTTTTGAACGCAAACAATTTGATTATAGCGATGTTGAAAACGACACCTTAGTTGACGAAAAAAGCGTCACCTTGGATGACGAAATGGAACAAACAGTGATCCAACGTCACATCGCTAAGTTACCTGATGAATACCGCGAGCCATTATTATTACAAGTCGTTATGGGCTGCTCCGGTGAAGAGATAGCAGAAATATTAGATTTAAACAAAAACACGGTTATGACGCGTTTATACCGCGCCAGAAACCAGTTAAAAGAGGCATTGAGCCGTGATGATGAACAACTTAAAGGGGCATCAAATTAATGGATGATCTCGAGTTTCGTCGCCGAATTAGCGCACAGCCAAACAGCACAGATAAGGAGCTTGTGGAGTTTGCAGAGCAACACTCTGAGCGACAAGAATTTATTAATGATATGCAGGCCTTTGATTTAGAGCTTGCCAATGCACTTGACGTACCGGTGCCAGCAGGTCTTGCCGAGCGTATTTTGGCAAATACCGCAGCGCATGCACAAAACGAGTCGCTCACAACTGAGCAACTCAACCAAGCACCAGCTGATATCAGCGCGCAAACACCGCCGCAACGAACAGATAATGTAGTTGAGGCAAGTACACGTTTTAAACGTGCTCGTTTACCACTTGCCATGGCAGCCTCAGTATTAGTGGCTGTGGGAGCATTTTTATTTAGCAGCGAACAAAATGTCGCGTACGCAGCTGGCGAACATGCGCTTGCTCATGTTTACTATGAAATTAATTCGCTGCAAAAGACCGAAGCAATCAGCTTAGCAACGGTAAATGAAAAATTTGCTGTGTTAGGTGGCCATTTAGATGAATTGCCAGGTAAAGTGACTTACTTAATGTTTTGTGACTTTAAGGGCCAAAAGGGGTTGCACCTGGTTTTTGAATCAGACTATGGCCCGATGACGGTATTTATAGTGCCATCAAAACAGCAATCGTTTGGCATCGGCGACGATGATTTTCAAGACGATCGTTTTGAAGGCCATATTAACCGTGGTGCTGACGCAGATACTATTTTAGTAGCAAGTCTTGGTGCGCCATTAGAAAATTACAATGATCGTATCAATGGTGCGATCCGCTGGTTAAATTAACCTACCCTCTGCATTGCCGTTATTATGGCGGCAATGCAATTTATACCTTCACGAAACAATCGTTATATTCTTCCCGCTTTAACCAATAATTGCTTTTAAATTAGTCTATTGACCAAGCTACTGAGCATTTTAGAGCTAATTCAGTTTGTCGCTATTTATCTAATTCCTGAACTACTTTAGAATCGCCGTTCTAATTTGTTTTAAGGAACTTCATGAAAAACCTGATTGTTATATTTTCATTGCTTGCTCTATTATGTACTGCAAGTTTTGATGCACAAGCACGTAAAAAGTTTGGTAGTAAAAAACGTGGCCAAACACCAGAAACACAACAAACCGCACAAAAACAACAAACAGATACCAATACCCTCGCCCCTGCTGCAAAACCAAAATCAAGCAAAAAAGGCATGATGGCAGGTATTTTTGGCGGCTTATTAGCCGGTGGATTAATCGCCGCAATGATGGGCGATGACTTTGAAGGGATGCAACTACTTGAGATAATTTTAATGGCAGGTATTGCCTTTATTATCTTTAAACTTGTCATCGGTATAATACGTCGTAAAAACGCCCCTGTAATGGCGCATGGCCAAGGAGCATTTACTGCACCGCAAATGAAACAAACTGCGCCTGAGCACACCACTACAAGTGGATTTAGTCAAACCAATGACGTACCGTTTAATTTACCCGCTAACTTTGATACTAACGGCTTTTTACAAGGTGCGCGTAGCCATTATCATACTTTGCAAACAGCATGGAATAATGCTGACTATGCAACGATGGCTGAATACTTAAGCCCTGAACTAGTCGCTGAATTTAAAGCGGAACGTGAAGCGATTGACTGCGTTGCAACTGACGTGATGTTTATTGATGCAGAACTTGTACGTGCCGATACCGACGCACAAAAATGGCAAGTAAGTGTTCGTTTTAAAGGAAAGTACCGTGACTTAGGCGATAATAAAGAACAGCCTATTTTAGAAATTTGGCACTTAGAGCGTGCCACCAGCGATGATGCGCCTTGGCTGATTGTTGGTGTTGAAGATTTAATTGACGCGTAGTTCTAGGTTCTAGGTTCTAGGTTCTAGGTTCTAGGTTAAAAAATAAAACCGCACAACAATAAGTTAGTGCGGTTTTTTATTTCAATAAACGCTATTTAAATAAGATTATTTACAAACGTCTGCAACAGCATTTGCAAAGTAATCGATATTAGCTTGACTGATACCCGCTACGTTAACGCGGCTTGAACCAACAATGTAGATACCGTATTCTTTTTGTAGGCGCTCAATTTGCTCTTTATTAATACCTAAGAAAGAGAACATACCGTGTTGACGGTCAATAAATGAGAAGTCTTGAGCAATCTCTTTTGCCGCTAGACTGTCTTTGATCAAAGTACGTAGGCCATTGATACGGTTGCGCATTTCATCAAGTTCACTGTGCCATTGCTGTGTCAGTTCTGTACTGCTTAAAATAGTATTTACAATATCTGCACCGTGCGCAGGTGGCATTGAATAAATGCTACGTACCACACTTAACATCACAGAGTTTGAAATGTCTGCTGTTGCGCTGTCTTTAGCAATGATTGAACATGCACCAATACGCTCGCGGTATAAACCAAAGTTTTTCGAACATGACGAACAAATGATTAACTCATCAACTGCATTGGCTAAAATACGTAAACCGTTTGCATCTTCTTCAAGGCTTGAACCAAAACCTTGGTATGCAATATCAACCAGCGGTGTAAAGCCAACATCTTTTGCCAGTTCAGCAACCGTGTTCCACTGTGCTTCGTTTAAGTCCATACCACTTGGGTTATGACAACATGCGTGCAGTAATACCACATCACCTTTTGGCACTTGGGTAAGGGTTTCGATCATTTCATCAAATAATAAATCTTTGTTTTCATAATCGTAGTACGGGTATTCTTTAACTGTTAGGCCAGCGGCTTCAAACAAGCTAATGTGGTTTGCCCAAGTAGGATTAGTAACCCACACTGTCGCACCTGGATTACAGCGAACGATAAATTCAGCTGCAACACGCAGTGCACCTGTACCGCCTGGAGCTTGTGCTGTACGAACACGATTAGCTAATAACGCTTGGTGCTCACCTAATAATAGGTTTTCCATTTTTTGGCAGTAATCTAAGTTACCCGCCAAACCAATGTATGATTTGCTAGTTTCGTTTTCAAGACGAAACGCTTCAGCTTTTTTAACTGCTTTTAATACCGGCGTATTACCGAATTCGTCTTTATAAACACCAACCCCTAAGTCAATCTTATTTGGGTTAGTATCTTGCTTATAGGCCGCCATAAGGCCAAGAATAGGATCAGTGGGTAATGGTTTTAATACTGAGAACATTGACTATCTCTTTCATTATTTAGGGGTTAGCTGTTGCACTTAGCTTAACATAAAAGCTCACTAGATTGACTAGTGTTATTTACACTAAAAAGTGAGGAATTTTAATACAGCACGCAATTAATAGCGCTAATGTTTGCTGGTTGAAAAAATCGTTACTAAAGGCTTCGCCATCAACAATACCAACGCAGCGATTTGCACTGTCAAAAAGCGGTAAACAGGCTTCTGATTTTACTTTAGGGTCGCAAGTATAATATTCACCACCCGCAGCCAAATACTGCTCAACGTTGTTGATCACTCGCCCTTTACTACTCAGTGCCACCTGCACATTATTACTACCAGCAGCAAATGCTTCTGTAAGCGGAAAAAGCGGTCGGCTTGGCGCGCCAAAGTAAGCCAGTTTAAGTAATTGCTGACCCTCAGGTGTTGCTGTACTTTGGTAAATGCCGTACCAATCAACCTTAGTTTGCGCTACAACGTAATCAACAATTAGTTGTAATTGAGCAAGCTTTTGCGTGGTGTGCTGATCTTGCGGTAAAAAATCAGTGAGTTTAAACGGCTCATCTTGTAAGTAACCAAATAAACTGCACGCCCCGCCTTCACCCAATTCTGGTATTTGATATTGCCAGCGTACCGCAGGAAGCGACTGATTTGATAAATAGCTTTCGAGCTTAGTAAGCTCAGCAGAGACTAACTGAGCAGGCACATCTAATTGCGCAAGAGATAAATAAGAAGAAACCATTTAGCCATCCAAACATCTAAAAAATGAATCATAGCATGGCTAAACAATCACGACTAGCTTTGTTGTTGCACCAATCGATAACACATTTCAATTTGATTACCCGATGAGTTATAAGTCACCTGCTCTGCTATTTCTTCTAATATCGATAACCCACGACCGTGCTCGCGATTATTACTGTTAGCATTACTGTCGGTGCTAGCAAAACCATTGCCAGAATCGCAAATTATAAAATACAGGCTCAATGTATCAGGGCAATAACGTATATCCACAATGATCAATGCATCAACGAGCTTAGCTAATGTTGCTTCTCGAAGTTGATAATACTCAATAAAACCATCCTCTTTATTTTTAATCGCTGAATCGAGTCCTAATACACCGTGATCAAGTGCATTGTTATATGCCTCAGAGAGCAGTAAAAAAATATCAGAGCGGTGCTCTTTTAGCCCGCCAACTTGAGTGAGCACTTCAACGATTTCAAGCACCGGGTCGGTTTGTTTTATTTGCTGTGAATTAAGCGTTAAAGAAAAATTAAAGGGTAACCGAGAGTAAGCGGCTTGATCTTCAGCCGCAGCAGGAACCGCCATGCAATTAAAAAGCACTAAACTAAGGTCATCCTGTTGTTTGCTACCATGAGCAAACTTGGTCACTTGCGCGATCACATCTTGACTAGTCACTTTAGGCTTGCTTGCAAGTGCCTTTATAAAGCGTTGCTCTGCAAAAAATTCACCGTTTTCATTGGTGGTTTCTATAATACCGTCGGTGGCCAGCGCCAAACGCATACTGCTATCGACTTCAAAATGAATTAATTCACGTTCAAATTCGTCGCCTTCTAAAATCCCTAAAGCCATGTGCTGTGACTCTAAGGTTTTTAATACGCTTCCTTGTTGATCAATTAAATAAGCGTCAGGCAAGCCACCAAGCCAAGCTGAAACACTTTTCCCGGAGCTACTTAACTCAATAATTGTCGCGGCACAAAACATATGCCCGGGCAATAATTGTACTAATACGGCATTAACTTCTGCGGCAATATCACTGACCGCCATGCCTTTATTAACCATAGTGTAAAACACTTTCGATGCCGGTAATGCCCCCACCGCAGCTGCTAAACCATGGCCAGTAAAATCCCCAAGCATACAATACAAACTACCAATTGGACTTTGCCCAACCAAACACATATCACCATTAAACATAGAAGCCGGTGAAAGATGAAAATCAATGTTGTTGGTAAACTTATTTTGGTTTTCTAAGGCATTATTAAAAATATGCTCAACTATTTCGTGCTCGCGCTCGGTTTGATTGTAATGATATTCTAATAACTTATTTTGTTCGTGGGTCTTTAAGCTCAGCTTACGGGTACGGCTGTGGGCTTTTATTTTCGCGGTTAAAATTACTTTATCAAACGGTTTATGAATAAAATCATCACCACCGGCTTCCAAGCAGTGCTCAAAACTACTATGATCTTCCAAAGAAGTTATAAAAATAATTGGTAGGTGAACATCGTTGTATAACTGCTTAATTTTTGTCGCTGTTTCATAGCCATCCATCACTGGCATTATTACATCGAGTAGCACAATATCAATGCTCTGCTGTGCTAATATTGCTAATGCTTCAACACCATTGGCAGCAGTTGATACCTCGTAATTTTGTTGCACCAGCATTACTTTCAAAAGCGTACAATTAAGTGGCTGATCATCAACAACGAGAATATGCATTAATCAATATCAAACTTTTTATCAAAACGTGATATTTGCAGGATTTTTTTCAGTTGCGGCTGACAATTACTGATTTGAATTGCATCAACTGAGGTACCCAAGGTCTTTTTCATATTCAGTAACATACCAAGGGCGGAGCTATCCATGTAATCTGTTTCTCGCAAGTCAATTACGACCTTAGCGGTTTTTTCATTGATATCGGAATACGACTGTCGAAATGACTGCACTAAATTAAAGTCGAACTTCCCTTTAATTTGAATAGTCAGTGTAGCACCATCTGCTGATGCACTCTTACTTAGACCCATTAGTTAACTCCTGCTCAGATTATCCATTCTTAATTAGTATTAAATATAACTTGTTAATGATAAATCACCAAAAATAAAACACCCTATGCACAAATTTGTTTTAGATTTGATATTATCTAGGCCATTGTTTATTTAACTTTTTAAATGCAGGTTAAGCATGAGTGATAGTAATCTCGTTTATTCAACCGAAACAGGCCGTATCAGCCAACCAAAACCAAGCACAGCAGTGGCTAGTAAAGTATTTAAAGACGGCGCCCTGCGCATCGAACGCCAAACCAAAGGCCGTAAAGGTAAAGGTGTTATGTTGGTAACTGGTATTGACAGCGAGCAACACGATTTAAAAAAACTCGCCAAAACCATTAAAAGTAAAATGGGCCAAGGCGGCGCTTTAAAAGACGGCATCATTGAAGTACAAGGCGACGACCGCGAAAAACTCAAAGCCATCCTCGAAGCACTCAAATTCAAAGTGAAAATTGCCGGAGGGTGAGCCGCCGGTTTGCCTATAAAAAGCAGAGACTTGATGACCTAATTGCATATATGTACTTTCTTAATTTATGATCAATGTATTGTAATACAAAGACAAACATCAGAGATAAAATTGTCTACTCCCACACAAAGAGAGCTTAAATGATATTAGATAATCTACCCAATAAAAAACTAGTCTCTGCTCTAAAAGCTAGTGCAGCTTTGGATATAGAGCTTTGTGAAGACGAATACCTGAGGTGCTTTTCTTACAAAGCTAATTGGGCGCCAGGGATAGACGTTGCTTCATATGAAAATGGTGGTGGTGATGAAATCGTCATTGTCATAAAAGGTGATGCTATTTTAATTAAAGGTTTCGATCATGAATCAGAAGTTAGTCCTCATGCTCAAGAAGAGTTTAGAATTTGGCCAGGGATGTATGAAGGGGCTCCTGAAGAACTGCTCTGCGTTTTAGATAACGATTTCTTCGAAATAGCTCATGTGACCTTTTGTTTTTGGCGTACTTCCAACTCAGGGTCATGGCAACAAGGAACAGTTAATTTCCAAAACAATGAAGATAACGGAGCTAGTTGGCTGCTCCCTGCAATCACTATAACTCCAGAATGTTTTATTGAGTATGCGAAGGACTACTACCAAGATGACTTTAATAAAATAACACCAGCAAGGGTACACCAAGTATTCAGCGAATATGAATAGCACAAAATTTTATCCGTGCTGTTGATACAATAAAACAAAGTAATAAAGTAGCGTGGTAACTTGCTTCGCTTGTTCCTCGCGATTTAGCCAATCTCATTTTACCGCCAATTGCAGCGTTAATTTAACTGGAGCAACACTCAATTATGGATGATGTATCGAAGCAATTTAAATCAGTAAATAAACGGTTTTATCTCATATTGCTATTAACTGTTGTATGCTTTTCAAGTGGCTTTATTCTTCAATATTTTGATATTGAGTTTCTAAATCCTTTTTATGGTGCATTAATCGGAGTGCTCGTATTTAACATTGGTATTTGGTTGTATTACAGGTGTCCAAAATGTAACTCGATTCCATTTGCATCAGGTAGTGAAGGCGTAGAAATCAGACCTAAACTCTGCCATAAATGTGGTGCTAAATTCAGGTCAAAATAAACTAATCGATAGCATCAAAGCCAAGCGGCCTAATGCGGAGCAATAAAAGACGGCATCATCGAAATACAAGGCGACGACCGCGAAAAACTCAAAGCTATACAAAAAGCACTTAAATTCAAATTAAAAATTGCCGTGGGGGAGTCCCGGTTTTATGGTGTGTGGTACTTAGTCGTATGTAGTGGTATTTAATTAGTTGTCCGTGACGATCTGAGCGGCGGGATTAAGCGTGAAGCGGACAGTTAAGAATTTTGATATCTGAAGTCAAGATTTGTTGGTGAACTATACTTCATGTACTGAAACCCAAAAACGGCAGATGCTGTATGGCTTCAAAGCAGTTTCAAAATGTATTACGTCACGTTATTAACTTAAACTACTCCCAACTAAAAAACTCCGTCATGAAGTTGAATCTAATATTGCTAATAACCAACTGGGTCAAGCCATTGCTGACCATGAAGAAACAATATCTCATTGTCCACATTGCGATTCACACGAATTAGGTACTGACTATATTGAGAATTATCTGAGTTGGTTTAGAACCATGGAAGATAACACGGAATTCTCAGATCAAACATGGATAAAAGAGGCTTTATAAAATGAATTCTCGCCTAGCCACACTTAACTACAACATAGCCATATATAAACAGTCGTTGTATTTTTTTTCAACAACTCGCGGGATTATTTCTTGTATTTTACAACAACAAAAAAACAACAAATATAAATCCCTTGATTTACATTTAGATACAGAGTTAGACTGAAAGTATTAAAAAACTCAAAGGATTTTCTCTCTGCAACTTGTGGGTTTAGATCCTTTGAATAAGCTGTTAGCAGTCTAAGGATAGAATTTGCGTAATCTTATATTTTTCTTTTTTATATTCCTCACAGGCTGTGCGCCACACACAGTTACTTTTATGAGCCCGAAGGGGATTAGCGGCGATGCTACTATAAATGGCTGTGGTCAAATCCCATCGACCTTTCAATACGAAATGAAAGACTCTAAGTATAAAGTCGATCTACATTACAATTCTGTTTACTTAGTAGTCGAAGTTGTCGATGGAAGTAATGTTGAATGGCTGAACAATGAAATCACTGTACTGGTAAATAATGAAAGCCATATTTTGAAAGCTAAAAACTTAATCCGAGACGATCGTGTAAGAGATCCTTGTGGGGGCTTTACTGATACGTTTAACTGTAAAACCTATCGAAACTACTATTTAAATATAGAAGTTGAAGCTGTCAAAGGCGCTACTCAAGTAAACATAGTTCCTCCAATACCAATGGTAAATAAAAAGGCTTTTGAGGTTTCAGAAATAGAATTTAAAGAAGTTACAAAAACACTAATGCAGGCAATCAACTGCTAATCGGGTAGCCGGAGGTCTCTAACCTCCAGCCCCCACACCACCCATCATGCGGGTCCGCAATGGGCGGTTCACCTCCCGTAATGAATATTGATCCAAATATCTCTCAGTGACACTAAACCTTTTGACGCTAAATAGTCATTGCCTAGCGCAATGTTAATTCCTTTTGTTTTTGAGCTTCGACAAGGCCCCTTGCTGGTGATACCACATGCTATGGCTAGTCTCTCACTGACCCCCAATTTCATTAAACTGCGTACTTTGGTGCGTGCTATTCCTCTTATAAAGAGCGTCATTGTCGCCAGTAGCACATCCTTATCCTACGGCGGATACAATGATCTAAATCCATCGTTAGCTAATTAAAATGAAGGTCAAAATAGATAGCCTAATTTAGCGACGACAATGTTTTATAAAGAAATGGTAAAAGACTCGGTTTTATTGAGCCTGCTTTCCTTATGGTAAAAAGCGGAATATTACAGTTAACAAAGACATGAACAAATTGACCTTGCGCGGTCAAACGAAAGTGAATGCCTCACTTCATTCTGCGACAACTGTATTGCTTAGTTCATCAGATAGAAAAGCTGTAAAACACGATGCATTAATAAAGGTAAGCTGCTACCTCTCCAAATAAGCCACTTAAACACCTGTCATACCTTCCAAAACGCCCATTAAAGCAACAGCAAATGCTCTTTTTATATTTTACGTAAAAGTCAGTTGTCGATTGAATCAAAATAGGAACTCAGCTATGGTTAATGCATCAATAAAAATAAATTAAAAACGAGTTATTCTACAGCCTCGTTATGTTGGCATTGGAAATCTCATGGATTATCTCGCTCTTTTAGGTTTTGGAATTGCCGGATTGTATATTTGGTTTGCACCGACAGAAAGATTATTAAAAAATGATTATGGTTTAGCCAAAATATATTATTGGAGAGCCAAGGATAAAGATGTAGGTTTAAAAAAAGCACGCGAGTATTACACCAAGCTAGGTAAAATCTTTGTTTTTGTGTCAATCGCTGGTCTTTTAATAAAGCTATTCTTTGTCTTGTTGTCGTCTGCAACATAACACATATGAGCCTTAACTCTGTCAATAGGCACTAGTATTTTATTTGACCGTTTTTATTAAGTGACGGTCAATTCTAAATCAATAAACAAATTCGTTTACTTCGTCTGTCGATGTGGCTGTTAAGCAAGTAGCTTACGGCAAACACATATAGGCGCGTTACGCAGTAATCGATTATTGCGAGCTCATCGCAGCCAGGTTTTTCCCATATCCTTTTGGGGTAGCTGGGGCACTACGACTAAATGGATTTAGAAGGTAGAGCGAAGCAGGATGCCAGAGCCGAGACATTCATCGGTTAACCTCATCATGGCACTATTCAAGGCGGCTGGTTTCATCATTGTGATCCAGTTAGATTGAGGTGCGTAACGTAGTTATCAAGTCAGGTGTAAGCGACTTTGTTTATTGTATTAATGCACGCGTACTGAGCGTCTTATCAAGGCAAGTGGCTTTGGTCTGTAGGCATATAATCAGGTTAAACCTTGTTGGTTATTAACTCACCCAATTGATTGATGCTCAGCCTTATATCCAGTTAGATGTTCAGCTCACTCAGTACCGTGACTAACTCTTTAAGAATTTCGCTTCATCGAAAGAACAAAATTGACACCCATTATAAATAAATGCTGAAGTCATCAAACTTAACCGTGCAAAAAACTGCCTGCCCGCAATTACTCTTCGAGGAAATGTTGTTTGTAATAAATAACGTGACTAATGTCCGCTGAATACTGAATTTTAGACATAGAAAGGCTGCAAATTCGCAGTTTTTGAATTGCTTTAGATGGTTTACTACATCGCTCTATTTTATGCTAATAGCTTTTCACAATTTCTCACGTTTGCTCGCCGCTTTCTATTTAAATGTTCACAGTATCCTTCCTGCGATGTTGGCCTCCCGACTGCGCCATGAAACACCCGTGTAAAGTGGCTCGTGAGTTTTAACCAATTATCTGCTGAGATATTTACCCGCTCCAATAACCGTGAATGAGTATTATCTATATAACCGCGCTTATCTTCTCGTATACAACGACCTGTTAACTCTACAAGTTCTAAATAAGATTTTAACTCAAATGGTAAGCCCTTTGCCATGTGCTGCCTTGGCATACCGGCATACCGGCAAAGCGTAGTAATTGTATTGGTTGTTTACCGTCGGTTGCACTTTCAATCCGTTTTTGTACGCTCGTGTAATCCGATGTTTCTGGTGTGTGAGCTATCTTCGCTCTGATTGGGTTTAAATCAACATACGCCATACATGCAGCCAATGCGGCTTCATCTAACAGTGCTTGTGATTTGAAACGGCCTTCCCAAAATCGCCCTGTACATCCATCTTCTTTATTCGCCCTGCGAGCTATATCTTCATTTAATAATCGCATAAACCAGCTAATACTTGATAATCGCTCACGGTACTCATCGACGGTCTCATTTAAAAAGAAGCATTCTGCTTTCGTTAGCTTGCCCCCTTGAACATATTTATTTGTCAGCATGGTGCCTTTACATAATTTATGCCAACGGATAATAATGGCTTTATCGTTCAGTCGTTTCGCTTTTTTATCATCAACATACAACACTAAATGCGTATGATTACTCATCACTGCATATGCGCAAACATCAATACAAAACACGTTAGAAAGAGCCAATAGCTTCTCTTCAACCCAACACCTGCGATGCTCATATGATTGGCCAGTAAAACGATCTTCGCCACATAGATAGGCTCGACGTACGCACCTAGAAATACAATGATAGTACTTTGTATCAGCCAAACTTATCTGACGCTTTCTCGCAATAGCCATGTGACAACCTGCTCATTTATTGTGCTAATAATAAAATTAGTACGTAACTGATACATTGCAAATCATAAGATGGGTGTCTTCTTAGCATCCTTCTATGGGCGGTTCATCTCCCGTTATCAATATTGATCCAAATATCTCTCAATGACACTAAACCTTGTGACGCTAAATAGTCATTACCTAGCGCAATGTTAATTCCTTTTGTTTTGAGCTTCGACAAGGGCCTTCGCTTCCAAGCGCCTACTTTTGGTACTGGTAATTCCACAGGCTATGGCGAGTCGTTCACTGACCCTCCTCCAAGCGTTAGCGCGAATGCGTGTTTATCAGATCTCCCCCTTTTTTACCTATAAAGAACCCCCCTGTGTCAGGATAGTTGTCGCCTCTAACTTTTAATAGAGGCAGATAAAAATGAGACGTCGATTTACACAAGAATTTAAAGTTCAAGCGGTTGAAAAAGCATTATCTCAATGTGATGATGTT